>DYMC01000002.1 GCA_020721745.1 Lentisphaera sp.
GCCCGAGGGCCCGGGCGATAGCATCCCGGCCCATGCTGCCCGATGTATCGAGGATACAAGCGATTTCAGGCTGTGGCGCAGCCTGCGACGGAGAAATGATGCCTCGCGCCATTGCGCGGCGCGAAGGCGTGCGCAGGCTATAATCGCCGTATCCCCGTCGGATCGCCACGGCGCGGCGGATGTGCGCTGCAAGTAGACGCTGCCATGGGATCCGGCGCGGAGCCAACTCTGCCTCCGCCCATTCGCGAAGGGAGCCTGGAACGCTACCAGGTTGCGATGCGGCGGCCCGCTGAATTTCTCGGGCGATGCTGCGCCGAATCAGTTCCCCTTCTTCCTTGGATACTCCGTCTGCGGCGGTGGCTGGCGCGGGCAACTCGTAATCGCGGTGATGGCCATCCGCCGCACTACCGCAATCTCCTGCAGCGGGGCCGGATTGCTGGCCGCCGTTGCCCTTGTTTTTCCCTTTGCTATCGTTGTTCTTGCCTTTGTTATTGCCGTTGCTTTTTTGCAATGCGGCAAGGTACTGCTCGAAGGTTTGATCCTTCGGCAGCTGATAGTTTTCGGGAAAAACCGCGCCTTCTGGTAGAGTGAAATTCTCGCGGCGGAGTTGGCAATTAATCGCTAAATCCGCAGCAATATTGCGCAGCGTGTGGGGGATAGATTGATCCCCGCGAGAATGGTGCGAGTAAAGCAGGTGGAGTGCTTCATGATACAACACCCCAACCCATTCTTCTTCGCTCCATTCGTCAACTCGCTGAGGATGCCAGTACAAGCGGTAGTATTTGTCCACCGCTGCCGTCGGCACTTTGTCCGTTTCAATCGGCTGTAGCCTGAGGAGAATGCGGGCCAGGTAGGGCCGCTGCCGAAGCAGCTGGTACCTGGCCCTTTGCAGCTTGAGTGGGAGGGAAGCCATTTTTAATTCCTCTGAATTAGGGGCCGGAATGGCTCCAACAAATTGGCATCTTTTCCGAGCGGCAAGTAAACGCCTGCCGCCCGATGAATCAGCGTTCGGGCTGCTAATGCTGCTGCTTCCGCTTGGCCGCTTTTTGCGGCTTCCCCAAGCCAAGCCCATACGTTGCGCACGCCGTCTGCCTTGCCTCTGGCGATTGCGAGTTCCGCCGCTGAAACGGCGGCGGTAAAGAGGATATCCCCGCGTGGGGGGATTGGGATAGGCTTGCCATTCACGATATCCTCGGGGGAAGGGATATCGAGTTCCTCGAGATAGGCGCACAGCTCCGTAGCTGCCGCCTCCCCGATGCAGGCAGCAGCGAGTGCAAGCCGCAAGCCGGAATCGCGAACTCCGGCGATGGCCCGGGCGCAAAGATCCCATGTTCTTGGCGATGGCCAAGCCTGGCCAGCTTGGATGGGATCGTTTGGGAGGCTATGGATATACTGGGGTGCGCGGCGCAAAAACGCCGCAATGCTCGCCCTAGTTAGCAGTGTTTCTTGCTCCGTTGGAAGGGGAGCAGAGGGGGAGAATGAAACGGAATTGGAGAACATACCGGGGAATCCCTCGAGGAATTCCTCGTTGTCCAGTTCCGCGTTGAGGTGCGCGAATCTATTCGCTGTCGGCGCGGCGAGTTCCGCGCCGCCCGCAGAACATTCTGGTGGGTTTGCTGCCGCGATAATGCGGCATCCCGGTGAGAGCCGCCGTGAGCCAACCATCCGCTCCGCAACAATCCTAAGAGCCGCAGCCTGTTGCGCCGGGGACGCCGTTGAAAGTTCATCTAAAAACAGGATGGAATCCTGTTCTTGACTGAACAACTCGGGCCCGGCCCAATCGGGCATTCCGCGATGGGCATCGCCCCGCTTATCCAACGTAATAATCCCGTGCAGCTCAACGGGATCGTAATGGCTTAATATGCATACAAAAAGCGGCCAGGATCGCTGCGCCGCATACGCAGCAATCCTAGCCGTTTTGCCGCAGCCGGGGCGGCCCCACAGGACAACGGGGATGCCTCTCTCAATCAGATGTTCGTAGGTCCTCATTCGTTTTTCCTTTCAGAGGGGGGGGATAGAGCCTCCCATCTATAGAATGCCGAAGTGGTGAGCCCATTGCAATACCTTTCTTCGTAAAAGTTATCCCCCATAGAATCAACAATTTGCAGCCCTACGAGATCGTATGCTATCCTTCGAATGGCGGAGAAATGCCTGTGGAGGTGGCTGTAAATGGCTCATAGGCCGAAACTTATGGCCTTAACGCGCCTGATCAATTCGCGCGGCGGAGAGGCATGGATTCTCGATGAGATCGCCTCCGGGCGCAGCGTGGCGGCGTTGTCGCGCGAGCTCGAGTGCGCATCATCCCTGCTCCGTGCCTATCTGGAGCATCCGCGCAGGGTAAATCGTTTTAGGGAGGCTCAACGGCGTGCCGCATCAGCATGGGCGGATGAGATGCTCGAGCTTGCAGATGCCGCAACGCCGGATGATTGGCGGGCTCGCCAATTAAGGATCAATGTGAGAAAGTGGCTGGCGGAAAAGCACGATCCGCAGCAATTCGGTCAAGCGGGTCCGAATGTACAGATTAGTGCCGGATCGATCCATGTGGCAGTGCTGCAGGCAGTCGAGGAGGCGGCCCGCCCGCGCCCGGAGTTGATTCTGCCTCCGCCCAGGCAGTTGCTGTCTGGCCCAGAAATCGAGGCTACTGATATATCAGTGGCCCCGCCCACTGATATATCAGCTGAGGCTATGTATAACATAACAAAGGAGAAACAGCATGAGGAAGACACGCCGTAGCCGGGCGATGTCACCGGGCGGTGACATGGAAAAACTGGCCCCGAGCCGCGCGAAAAACCCGCAAAAAGCGCGTGGCGCGACAGACGCCGCGCAGTATGTCGTACCAGGCGATAGCAGCGGCGGATCTGCGCCGCGCCGGGCCGGGCTTCGGGCCGGGCCCGCGCCGAAGGGTATCGGATATTCGGATCTTATTGTCCTAAAAGGACTTATCGGAGTTTCGGACCTGAATATCCGAAATTCTGAAACTGGAGTTTCGGACCCAGATGTCCGAAATCACCCCCCGGTTCCGGGGCGGACGGGGGCGGGTGGAAGCTCGGGTAACCCTTTACCACGGGCGAAGGCCAACAAAAAATACAAAATTAAGGGTAAAAAGGGCCTGGCTTCCACCCCCCGGTCTCCTTCCACAAGAGAAACTAACCGCCTTTTTCTCCGGCCACAAATTTCTAAAAAATTTTGGGGCCCCGACAAGGATTTGCCGAAGTATATGTACGCTTTACATTGCGACTTGCGTTCGTGGTTTGACCTAGACGGATATGCTTTGGCACTCGAAGTCGATCCCTATGGTGACGATGAAAGTATAGTGATGACGGTGGAAACGGACTTGTCATATCGTCACATAAGGATCACGCATCATCGCAGACTTCTTGGCCTATGGCGAGAGCGTTCGTTTGCTGAGATCGTCCGAGCAGCTGTTCATGAGTGGGTTCATGTTCTCGTTGAACCGGTTGTTGCTGTGGCCCGCCTGGCCGTTCCGCCGATCATTGAAGCAGAATTTACTCGCACAGTAGAAAACACTGTCGATAAGTTGACGAACTACCTGTACGAGTCCGTACCAGAGGTGTTGAAGAGGAAATACTATGCAAAATGAGAAAATCAGAGAGCTGTTTTTGGCCGCAGATGCAGCATGGCAAGCCATGTGGCCGTTCCGTGGATTCACAAATACAGCCGTCGTTATTACTTGTGAACGCCTCCGAAAGGCCGTAACAGAGTTGCGGCCTTTTATGGAACAACTTCCGGATTCAGAAGAGGAATTGAAGCCAAGTAAGGCTAAATTCAAGCTGACAAAATGAATGAATTAGACGCAAAACTTTGGGCGAAAGGCCCGGCTAAGCATTCATCCACTCCGAGCAAATGGCAAGGACAGGGTAAAGACCAGGGTAGAGACCTGATCTCTTTTTGGAAGGACTTTGTCCTTAAGTACAGAAACGATCCGGTCGGTTTTGTGAAATACTGCTTCAAGGCGGAGCCGGACGGATGGCAATCTCAAGTCCTACGTGACATTGCCGCCGGCGAGAGGCGCATCTCTGTCCGTTCTGGCCATGGAGTCGGGAAGTCGACTTGCGCCTCCTGGGCTGCGTTGTGGTACCTTTTCACCCGCCACACCGTGAAAGTTGTGGTTACGGCTCCGTCCGCTGCCCAGTTGTTCGACGCTCTTTTTGCTGAGATCAAGACTTGGGTCCGCCGTTTGCCGGCGGATATGCAGGAACTCATCGACATAAAATCTGAGCGTATCGAGCTCAAGGCCGCCCCGCAAGAGTCCTTCATCTCGGCCCGTACCAGCCGTGCGGAACAGCCGGAAGCCTTGCAGGGTGTCCATGCCGACTATGTTCTGCTAATCGCGGACGAGGCGTCCGGTATCCCCGAACCGGTGTTCGAGGCTGCTGCCGGCTCCATGAGCGGCCATAACGCCACTACACTCCTGCTTGGAAACCCGGTACGTTCGAGCGGCTTCTTCTACGACACGCACCACCGCCTCCGGGATGAGTGGAAAACGTACCACGTCAGTTGTTTTGATTCGGTTCGTGTGTCGCCGGACTTCGTCAAGGACATGGCCTCGAGATACGGAGAGGACTCCAATGCGTACCGGATCCGTGTTCTCGGCGATTTTCCGCGCAGTGACGACGATACTGTCATCGCCATGGAGCTGATCGAGAGCGCCTGGCAGAGGGATATCACTATTCCACCGAAAACGCCGGAGGTGTGGGGCCTTGACGTGGCTCGCTTCGGCTCCGACTCGACGGCTCTTTGCAAGCGGCGCGGGCGGACGATCATTGAATTGAAGCGCTGGAGTGGGCTTGATCTGATGCAGACGGCTGGAGCTGTCTTCGTGGAGTATAATTCCCTCTCCGACAAGCCCGCAGAGATCCTTGTTGACGCTATCGGCATTGGTGCCGGTGTTGTTGACCGCCTCCGGGAGTTGGGTTTGCCCGTCCGTGGCATCAACGTGTCCGAATCCGCCGCGATGAGCACAAAATATGCCAACTTGAGAGCGGAGTTGTGGTTTCTCATGAGAGAATGGTTTACAGAGAGGCAGTGTAAAATCCCGCGTGATGAGCGCTTGATCGAGCAGTTGGCGACGGTGAGATACAAGTTTCAAAGTAACGGGCGTCTTTTGGTGGAATCAAAGGACGAGATCCGGAAGAGAATGCGCGGACAGAGCCCTGACGAGGCTGACGCGCTGGCGTTGACGTTCGCATCGTCTGCGGTAATTGCTTCAGCTGGGACTGAAAAGCAGAGCTGGGGCAAGCCCGTAAGAAGGGAGTACATTTTCGCGGCATGAAGACACAAGAAGAACTTGAATCTGCGATCCGGCAAGCCTATAATCAGGCCGAAAGCTGGAACGACTATCTTGGAACGATCCGTGTTCGCCTCCTAAAGGCGTACAACGGTGAACCTTACGGCAACGAGCGCGAAGGACGATCTCGGATTGTGATGACAGACGTCCGGGATACCGTTTCAGCCGTCCTTCCGAGCCTGATGAGGGCGTTTTTTGGAAGCCAGAAAGCGGTTGAATTCGTTCCGAACGACCCCTCTCAGGCTGAAATCGCTGAACAGGCCACCGATTATGTGACTTATGTCCTCCGGCAGGACAATCCGGGCTTCGTTGAGCTCTATAGATGGTTCAAAGACGCCCTGATCGGTGGGATCGGTGTTCTGAAGGTCTGGTGGGAGTCCGATAACAGCGTCAAGAAGTATGAGTTTTCCGGTTTGGACCCCACGGCTGCCGCACTCATTCAGCAAGAAACTTCCGTATCCCCGGACGTTTCTATCCAAATCTCCTCACAGGACAAAACGGGCCTCTCCGGCACGGTGATGTACAGAAACCGCAACGAGGGCGTCCGGATCCGAGCCGTCCCTCCAGAGGAATTCCTTATTGAACCCGGCGCTGTTCACCTGAATGAGTGCAAATATGCTGCCCATCGTACGCTCCAGACCATCTCGGATCTTGTTGCTCTCGGCTATGATAGGGAAAAGCTCCTTGAACACGCCACGAACCAGTCCCGTACGGACGTGTTCGGACAAGAGCGGATCTATCGATGGGGGAACCTGCTCCAAGACGAGCTGAACCCCATTGACGACAGCCAACGTTACGTCCTTTACGTCGAGCATTACGTCCTGATCGACTCCGACGATGATGGTATCGCCGAGAGGCATAGAATCTGCACCATCGGGGAGGACATGGAGATTGTCAATGACGAAGTCGTTGACGAGATCCCGTTTGTCGTAGTTATGTGCGATCCGGAGCCACATCAGCTAGTCGGGTCCTCCCTTGCCGAGAGGGTTGAGGACGTCCAACGCATCCGGACAGCGGTTGTACGCGGCGTTCTGGACTCTCTTTCACAGGCCATCGTTCCCAGAATCGCCGTTGTGGAGGGTCAGGCTTCGCTCGCGGACGTGCTAAATACGGACGTCGGTGCACCTATCCGAATGGCCGCACCGGGCATGGTCGCTCCGTTGGCTACGCCCTTTGTAGGCAAAGAAGCGATCCCTCTCCTGGGCTATCTGGATGAAGTCAAAGAGAACCGAACCGGCGTGACGAAGGCGGCTGTGGGTTTGGATCCGGATTCGTTGCAATCCGCGACTCAGGCAGCCGTCGCAGCTACCGTTAAGGGCGCTCAGGAGCGTGTCGAACTGCTGGCTAGGTTGTTTGCGGAGTCGGGCGTAGCGCCTCTCTATAGACTGATTTACCGTCTTCTTTATCGGAACCAGAGGGCCCAACGCGTTGTCCGCCTCCGGGGCAGGTGGGTTCCCGTCAACCCGTCCTCATGGGTCTCCGATTTGCAGGTTTCCGTCCTGGTGGGTATCGGTGAGGCGACGATTCAAGAGCGGATTCAGACTCTTCTGGGTCTTGCAGCGAAGATCGAGAAGTTGCTGGAGATGCTTGGTCCGTCGAATCCGATTGTGCCCGTTCGTGGATATCGTGACCTGCTCGCGGAGGCTGCGGAGATGTCCGGTATTTATAACACAGGGAAATTCTTCCCTCCGGTCACTCCCCAGGCCGAACAGGCTATGGCTGAAGCCGCTTCCAAGCCTGATCCGGAAAAGGAAGTCGCTACGATGGTTGCTCAGGTTCAGGTTGAGCAGATCAAAGCCGATATTTCTATGAAGCAGGCTGAACTCAAGCTTAAAGAGCAGGACGTTCAGCTTAAGCACGAAAGGGAGATGAAACAGATGGCCGTTGAGGCCGAATTGAAGATGGCCGAACTGAAGATGAAATACGAGATCGAGAAGGAGAAGCTCAGGAATGCAAATGCGTCATCTGAAGGATGAGGAATTGATCGAGGCAGCTGGGTTTGGACGGCAAGCTCGTGATATTCTTGAGAATTCACCTGTCTTGTCCAATCTGAAGTTGAGTTATCATAATCAATGGGAAGGATGTTCTTCACCGGAAGATAGAGAGGAGATCTGGTATAGGCTCCGAGGACTCCTCGATATCGTCCGAGAGTTGAATAGACTTATCGATTACGGTAAGGTTTGTGAACAGGAGCTTGACAGAAGGAGGAAGAGAAATGCCTGAGAATACGGGCCAAGCGCAAGCAGCCCCTCAAACGGCCAAAACCCCTGAAGAGGCGATTTTGGGCCTTCTTGGCGACGAGGAGGAGCCAGAAGAGAAGCCGGAAAATGAGCAGGAAGAACCACAAGATGAAGAAGAGCCCGAAGAAAAGCCGGAAGGCGAATCCGAAGGCGAACAAGAGAAAGAGCCCTCTTACAAGGTCAAAATCGACGGCGAAGAAATAGAAGTCCCGCTATCGGAGCTGACCAAGGGCTATCAGCGTCAGGCCGATTATACGAGGAAGACGCAGAAGATTGCAGAGGAACGCCGGCGAATTCAGCAGGAGCTCGAGACAGTGACCCAGGAGCGGGTGAAATATTCTTCCGCTCTTGAGACGCTGGAAAAGCAACTTTCCGGACCGGAGCCGGATTGGGAAACATTGAAGCTTCAGGATCCCGTCCGGTTTGCGGATGAATTCACGGCGTATCATCGTCGTAAACAGGCTCTGGAGGCTATTAAGAAAGAGCAGGAAGCCGTCCAGAAGTTGGCCGAACTTCAGCAGCAGGCCGTTCTTGAGCGTCGTCTTGCTGAGGAAAAGGAGCTGTTGACGTCGGCCATTCCAGAGTGGGTTGATAAGGAGAGAGCGGACAAAGAGCGTGAAGCTCTTGTCGAATATGGCCGAAAAGCGGGGTTCTCGGATGAGGAGCTCAGCCAGATCTATGATCACCGTGCTGTTGTCCTCCTCCGGAAAGCTTGGTTGTATGACCAGGCCCGGGAACAAGCCGAACAGACCAAGAAATCCGCTCCGAAAGTAAAAACCGCACAACCTGGGACTGCTCAACTGAAACAAACACGTGTCAAGGAGGCGCGTGCAAGGTTGACTAAAACTGGATCGCTGGAGGATGCTGCAGCGGTTCTGGAATCCATGTTGTGAGGTAACCAAAAATGGCTATTGTTTCGAACACCTATCTGACTTACGATGCCAAGGGCATTCGTGAAGATTTGGCGGATGTTATTTATAACATTTCGCCCGAGGAAACTCCTTTCTTTACTCTGTGCAAGAAGTATGACGCGAAGCAGACGCTCCATGAATGGCAGACGGATGCTCTCGCGTCCCCCGATACGAGTAACGCTCATTTGGAAGGTGATGAGGCGACCTTCTCCGCCGTCACGCCGACCGCGCGTATCGGTAATTATGCGCAGATCAGCCGTAAGACTGTGATCATCTCCGGTACGGAGGAGGTGGTCAATAAGGCTGGCCGGAAGAGTGAGCTTGCTTACCAGCTTGCAAAGCTTTCCGCCGAGCTGAAGCGCGATATGGAAGCCATCGCTCTTGCGAATCAGGGCGCGGCGGCTGGAAACTCTACTACGGCACGGAAGACCGGTGCGGTTTTGGCCTTTATCAAGACCAACGTGAACAAGGAAGCTACCGGTGCTAACCCTTCTTGGACCACTATTCCTACCGGCACACGTACTGATGGGGCTACCCGGGCTTTCACAGAGGCGATCCTTAAAGACGTCATCCTGCAAGTCTACAATTCCGGTGGCACGCCTAAAGTGCTGATGGTTCCTCCCGCCCAAAAGCAGGTTGCTTCCACCTTCACCGGCATTGCTTCGACCCGCTTCAACGTCGCCGGTGCTAAGCCGGCTACGATCATCGGCGCTGCCGACATCTATGTCTCCGACTTTGGCAACGTCGAGATCGTTCCGAACCGGTTCATGCGCTCCCGGGACGCCTTGGTCCTCGACCCACGCTATTGTGGCGTCTTCTATCTCCGTCCGTTCAAGCAGGAAGCCCTTGCGAAGACGGGCGACGCCGAGAAGAGGCAGCTGCTCGTGGAGTGGGGCCTTCGGATTGGCAATGAGGCGGCTCTTGGTTTGGCTGCTGACTTGTCGTAACCTGATCTGAGGGGAAGGGGCCCGGTCCCCTTCCCCTCCTTTGAAACTGATATGATTTCTAAGATTTTTAAGAAAGATCCGGAAACACAGACAGAAACTTGGCACCACTATGATCCTGATACCGATAAGGTGACTCTAGAGGTGCGCCAGGTTGTAGATCATATCGCCGAATCGAACGAGGCAGAGAGGAACAGCTACTCATCTTTCGATAAGTTCGGCGAGATGAGAAAAGTCGCTTCGATTCCGCTGAACGTCTATTATGACCTGAAACGGAAGGGCATCATCGACGATCCGGCGGAATTCAAGAAATGGTTGAACAGTTCAGAAAATAAAATTTTCCGAACGTTTCCTAAGACGATCTGATGACATACCCAGAATTGAAAGTCGCCATTGCCGACTGGCTCAACCGGTCGGATTTGATTACGTCCATCCCTCTCTTCATCCAGATGGCGGAGACGGAGCTCAACCGCAAGGTCCGGACGCGCAATATGGAGTCTACGCAGAGCCTGTCCACCACCTCCGATACTCTTTCACTTCCGTCGGACTTCTTGGAGCCGATTGAGGCCTATATCGTCGACCAGACTGGCCGCCGGCGTCCGTTGCAGTTCGTAACCCCTCTTCAGTTCCAGCAACACAAGAATTCCCACATTACAACGGGGATCCCTGCGGTGGCCCTTGTTCAGGGCAGTTCGCTCTTGCTTTCGCCGGCACCGCAGACCAGCTTTAACGGGGAACTGCTGTATTATGCCAGCATCCCCGCTTTGTCTGATTCCAACCCGACGAATTGGCTGATCCAGAAGTATCCCGATCTCTATCTATACACGTCCTTAATGCATTCGGCTCCGTTTCTTCACGATGATGAACGATTGCCTATCTGGTCGAGCAAGGTTAGCGCTGTTTTGACGGAGATTCATAGTGCGGATGAATTCTCGAAGTATGGCTCTTCAAACTTGGC
The DNA here is from genome assembly GCA_020721745.1 of Lentisphaera sp. Lineage (GTDB taxonomy): Bacteria > Verrucomicrobiota > Lentisphaeria > Victivallales > GWF2-50-93 > DYMC01. The sequence continues at coordinate 10,362 of DYMC01000002.1, forward strand.
GGCTTCGCCTGGGTTGGCTTGGTAGGAGGAAAAAGGTGTGGCCTACACCACGCTCGATGTTGTCCCGGGGTTCATCTCGAATCCAACGCCATACTCAACCGGACTCCGGTGGAGGCAGGGGAACCTTGTCCGCTGGCATGAAGGAATTCTCCTTCCTATCGGAGGGTGGACAAAGTTCACAACGACCACTTTTGAGGGCGGCGCAAGGGCTCTCTTCAGCTGGCGTAAGAACGACTTTCTCCCTCAAAGCGTCGTAGGCACGCTGACGAAGCTATATGCTTACGACAATGGGTCGTGGTACGACATTACTCCGACCGGTTTGACCGCCGGCTATGCAGACACAAACCGGTCTGCGGGCCAGTTGGCAACTACGTGGTCGTTTGCCAACTTCGGCCAGCAGTTGGTGGCGGTTCAGGACCGAGATGGACGCTTGCTGAATTGGGCCAACAACCCTTCCAACCCGGCTACCGTAGTTTCCGCTGCACCCACCTCTCTCATTGGGACGCATGTCACTCCTGAGAGACATGTGTTTGCCGTTGGTGCTGGAGGAGATAAACGCCGGATCGATTGGTGCTCGGCGGAAGACCTTAATACTTGGACTCCGGGCCCGACAAACAGTGCCGGGTATCTCGTACTAACGACAAACGAGACCATCAAAAGTTGGGTTCAGTTTAAGAACCTTGTCATCGTCCTGACGGAGTCCGAAGTCCACGCCATCCGGTATGTCGGGTATCCCTACTTCTATGGCGTGGAGAAGGTCTCCTCTGGTGGGGGCGTGATGGGGTTGCATTCGGTTGTAGCTCTGGACGACAAGGTTGTTTGGATGGGACCGTCTAATTTCTACGTTTTTGATGGTGTTTTGCGACATCTTCCTTGCGCTGTTTACGATACCGTGTTTGGGGACATCAACGTTGAGCAAAGGGAGAAAATCTACGCCAGCCGCAACAAACAGTTCAACGAGGTGTGGTGGTTTTATCCAGGCTCCGGCTCCACAAGTAATTCGAAGTACGTTGTCTGGAACTATGCCATGAACATCTGGTATACGGGGGATCTAAACCGTGTCGCAATGGAAGATAGTACCATTTTTGACAACCCTTTGGCCTTGACTTCCGAAGGTGTTCTTTATAAGCATGAAGACGGTTGGACGGATAACGGAAATAAGATCGGACAGGGCCGATGGGTGAAAAGTGGTATGATGAGTATTAGCGAGGGTAATAAAGTGGTTTTCGTTCGAGGTGCTATTCCTGATCGGGATCCAAGTCGTGCTCTTGGAATCAGACTCCATATGTCGGAATGGCCGGAAGGGGGGCACGTTCAGTCATCCCGTTTGCAGGCGGCCTCTCCAAAGATGGATTTTCGAATTAGTGGGAGGCACATCCAGCTTGAGCTTGTTGGGCTGGAAGACAAGAACTGGCAGTTCGGTAATCTTCGGCTGGATGTTGTCCCAGCCGGCGGGAGGTAGGTATGAAGAGAGTTGTAGCACTTCCATCTCCTCCGATGAGTTACGATTTGTCGCATTTTAATGACGTTTATCGGCAGATTGAAGCGTTGGATACGGCTTCCTTGAAATCGGGGACGGACATCGAATTCAAGGACAACCGTCTGATTTTGGTATCTCCAAACGGCACCAAATACAAGATCAAGGTTTCTGATGCTGGTGCTTTGTCAACGGAGGTGGTCTGATGCCTACGACTAAAGTAACCGGTTCGAGCTGGACGGGGCCGGAAGAGCAAGTTCAGAATGAAGCGTGGAATAACTACAACGCATATAAGAACGCTGTCGCTCAATGGAATCCTACCTGGGAACGGCAAATCGCTCCGCTGACTGGTGCTCAGCAGAATGCGATGGGGTTTACCGAGCACCAGCTGTCTAACAACATGTATGGGTACGGAACGCAGTATGCCCAGGCAGCAGCAAACGACGTTCTCCACTATGATCCGACGCAAATCACTTACAATCCTGCTTCCGCTGGATACGATTTCTTTGATAAATTCAAGGCTAACACGATGGACTATAACTCCATCGTGAATCAACTCCAAGTAGGGAAACTCGATCCGGCTGATTTTCTTGGTCTTGCTGCCGGTATTCAAGCTCCGTCTGTTAGTGCTGGCACAGCGAGTGGGGCCACTGCGACAGCCATGCAAGCGACAGCCGAGCGGGCGGCGATGGCTGAACGAGCAGCCGCAGAAAAGGTCAACCGTGGCGACATCCGTGACGTGTCTACGGGTCTTGGAAAAGACCAGCTTGCAGAATATCTCTCAGCCATTGATCCCACATTCTATGACAACGTTATGAGCGTGGCCCAGAATGAGTTGCGCCGTGCTAAGGAAATGGAGGATGTCCGTCTTGGAGCACAAGCAGCTGCAGCCGGTGCCTTTGGTGGTGGAAGGCATGGAATTGTGGAAGCCGAAAATACACGCTCCTATCTCGATAAAGTGGCCCAGCAGTCGGCTCAACTGAATCTGGCCAAGCTCGGTTTTGCCACCGATCTCATGCAGCAGGATCTTACTCGCCAGATTCAGACGGGCGCTCTTAATCAGGCAGCTGATATCCAAACGGCGATCCGAAACGCCGAGCTTGGAACTCAGACTAATCTTACGAACGCTGATACTGCTAACAGAATCGCCATGCTGAACGCTCAATTGGGCACCCAAACCGCCCAAGAGAACGCCAGACTTGGTACACAGGCTAGCATTGCTACCGCTCAAAATATGACCCAGGCTAACATTGCTAACGCCCAGACAGCGACACAGGCTGCTATCGCTCAGGCCAACATGAAGAACGCTCTGAATTTAGCGGGAGTTCAGGGAGCTATACAGGCCGGCTTGCAGAACCAGCAAGTGGAAACGGAACTGGCCCGTCTTAGAGCAGATGCAGCTCTCAAGCAAAACGCTTTGTACGGCAGTGCGCTTAGCCAGCAGTATGCCGGTGATCTGGATCTTGCAAAGTTCAACGCCGGCATGGATGTGAATGTTCAGCAGACTAATGAAGCGAATAGACAGAATCTACTCCAACTGGGTCTGCAAGCTGGCGACACTGTTTCCGCAGCTGCTGCCCGTCAAGCCGCTATTGACACGAATCTTGCCAACTCTTTGTTCAAGATGGGGACGGTGGAACAGAATACGAATCAAGCCGTTTGGGATCAAGAAGCATTTCGTGAGATGATGGCCGGAATGACTCCGATGATGAAACAACAAATGCTAATGAATACGTTGAGTACGATGCCCTATAAGATGGAGTCCGGTGGCCAGTCCGTAACACAGCAGGGAATTCCTTGGACTACTTATCTAGGCATGGGGTTGCAGGGTGCGGGTATGGTTTTGCCTTTCCTATCGGACGAGCGTCTCAAGAAGAACGTAAAGCCGATGAAGGGCAGCGCCGTGTCCAAGGTGAAAAAGATGAAAGGCGTTGTGTATAACTGGAAAGCCACGGGGATGCCGGATGCAGGTTTGCTAGCCCAAGATGTTGAAAAGGCCGACCCGGCTGCAGTAGTCGAAGCCGGCGGCGTAAAGATGATTAAGCCCCCAGCCGTGCTCGGGCTTTTGACGGAAGCGGTTAAGGAGCTTGATCGTAAGATCAGCAGCAGGAGGAAGTAAGATGGACCCAGATACCCTTTTGATGCTGCAAAACTACTCGTTGCAGAATAAGAACAACCCACTTAATCCCTACGGAGACTATTCCTCTCTGTACGCTCCGAAAACACCCGGCCTGCTTGGGACCATTGGTGGCGGACTGAAGACGATGGGATCTTCCTTGTTGCAAGCCGGTCAAAACGATTCACAGTACGCAAAGGCTGTCGCCCCGCCGGAGACCGCCGCCCATCGTTCTTCCGCTATTCCAATGGATCAGTATCTCCGATACGGCATCCTTCCCGGTGTTAACCCAAGGATTGCCGATCTCTTCTTCCGGGGGTTCTAAGCCATGGGTCTGTTAGACGTATTTAAGGCTATTGGACGAGGGTATGATCGCGCGGCAACCGGCGGGCTGTCTGCTCTCGTTCCCGGAGGTGTTCAGCCCGGCGAACTGACCCAGGAGCAAAGGGCTTATCTCCGTGGGGCTCTGCTGTCGTCTCTCGGCTCGATCTTCACGACTATGGGCTCGCCTGGGTCGGGTTTACCTATGCTGACTAGTATGTCGGCTCCTATCGCTGAGCCTATTGTACAGCGCCGGAACCAGGAGGCGCTTCAAAATGCGCTTGGTCAAACCAACTCAAACATTGAAAGAGCGATGATCGCCGAACGGCTGGGGAACAAAGCTCTGGCAAAGTACTATGCTGACCTGGCCACCATGGATGCACGGAAGAATTTGCCAAAGGGCGCTCCGATTCAGGCTCTCGACGCCCAAGGCAGACCTATCTACGTTCAGCCCACAGAAGGTGGTGGTCTGAATCCTCTTCCCGAATACCGTCCTCCGGTAAAACCTGAAACCATCGATACCGGCGGGAGTGTTGCCCGGATCGATCCTTATACAGGACAGGTTGTTGGCAATCTTCAGAAAACAATCACACCGGATGCGCAAGCAAGATTAGCACAGGCGGCGAGCCAATTCGAACAGACGCTTGAAATCCAGAAAAAGCAGTTGGAAAACGACAACGCCAGGCTGGTCGAAGCGAGGATTAAAAGACTATCTAATGAGGCAATCGCCAACCGTCAGCTCTCCCTTGGTTGGGCCCGCTTGGAAGATGATAGGATCGACAGGGAGCTTCGCAAGAACTCTCAGATGCTTACCGCCCTTCGTGATGTGAAGAAGGACATCGACAATCTCAATGGTTTCGATTTGACACTCGAAACGATTGATAAGATGAAGAACTATCTGACCACCAAGGGCTTGCCTCTGCCGTTTTCCACCGATGCAGCCGTGTTTAGTGCTTGGTCAAAATCGGTTATCGATTCCTACCGCCTAGCTAAAGGCTACGGCGCTCTGCAGGAAGCCGAAATCAAGTTCCTCGACAAAATGTTCCCCGATCCTACTAATTTCATGAACTACCTTCGAGGCAAAGCCATTGGAAAAGGCGTGTTTATCCAGCCTCTCGAAGAGATCAGTGCTATTCTTGCCAGAGCTAGAGACCGTATCGCCCTGCAAAAGGATCTCGTTCGTGCTCCGAACGGAAAGTACGTTCCAACCGGCTTCGCTCAGCAATTTCTGAATCAGGCAGCCCCACAACCTGCCGCAAGGCCCCAAACACGCCTCCGTTACAATCCCGTAACCGGGAGGCTGGAGGTGGTGGAATAGCATGCCCAGAATCATTGAACTCCCGGACGGAAGGACGGTCGAGGTTCCTGACAATGTTCCCCTCGAGGAAGTTGAGAAGGCACTTCGGCAGCAGTATACCCCTCTACAGTCCACTGCGCCGGCTCCGCAGCCCGCCGCACCGGCCCCACAACCACAGAAACCACTTGACTGGAAACAAGCCGTAGAGGGATATACCGGCTCCTATCTGCAGGGTGCTACGTTCGGATGGCTGGACGAGATCGCCGCCGGTATCCGTTCGATCATCTCCGACAAGCCGTACAACCAGATCTTACAGGAAGAACGTCAAAGGCTTGATGCCTTGCAACAGCGCCTCCCAGGCACGAAGGCGACGGAGCTTGCCGGCGCTATCGCATCCCCTGTAAATGCACTTCTACCGGGCGCTTCGGCTGGGGCATCCCTCCCCGCCCGTATGGGTCTTAGTGCTTTACAGGGTGGGGCCATGGGTGCTCTCGCTGGTCTTGGTGCTGGTGGAGAAGGACAGAAGGCGTCGACTGGTGCCCTATCTGGTCTTGCCGGTGCCGCGATTGGTGCCGCCGGCCCGCCCTTCTTCCGGACAATCGGGACAGCAGGATCATACTTGACTGATTTGTTGAATCTTCGTGGTTTGCTCTCCAAAACTGGTGCGGTTGCTTCTCCAGAAAAAAGAGCCATGAACGTCATCAACGATTATTTGGCGATGGATCGGACTACAGCCGGTGAAGCCGCCCGAAAGATTCAAGAAGCTAGAGAGATTGGCCGTCCGTTTACTGTCGCCGATACCGCCGGCGAGAACGTCCGGAATCTTGCTGATGCCGTGCTTTCTCAACCTTCGGCAGGGGCGGGGAAGTATATTGATCTCCTCGCCAAGAGATCGAAGGAAGAGGGCTCTCGTTTGGCCGATACTGTTCGCAATCTGGGGGCCGGTGTTCAATCTTATGCACATCGGAAGATTGAGTATAACCTCCTAAGGGCCCAGCAATTGCAACCGGCGTATGAACAGTTTTTGGATTCTTGGAGCAAGACGAAGATTGATACTCCAAAGATTGTGAAGCTCCTGCACCGCCCCATCGGAAGAACACTATGGAGCAGAGCACAGCAGATGGCTGCAAACGAGGGCCGGAAGCTGCCGGAAGTGTATGGGCCCAACGGAGAGGTTACGGGTGTAGCTCCGGACCTTCGATCCATTGATTACATGAGAAAGGCTCTTCGTGACATGATCTATGTCGGTAAACGAACAGGCTCGTCCGGCAAAGAAGAGCGCCATATCATGATGCAGTACGAGAAAGAGCTGCTTGATGAAGTTGATAACCTTGTGCCAGGATACCGTGATGTTCGCGAAGCATATTCTAAGGAGCTGGCCGTTCTTGATTCGGTGAAGAAAGGGGAGTCCCTCGCCAACCAGATCCATAACTATCAGGATCTGGCCTTGGCCATTGATGAACACGAACCATCCCTTGTTCCGTATTTGATCGAGGGTATCAAAAGCGGCCTCGCCAAAAGGATGGAAGCAATGGACAGGGGCATTCCTTCCAGACTGTTGGCGGGCGGGCCGGCGAAAGAGGCCTCTCTAAGGAGGATCTATGGTTCCGATTACCCCGATCTCGCACAGGCGATAGAAGCTGAACAGGCCATGCGCCGGACTGGCGCTACGGTTCTTGGCAACTCCCGAACGGCTAAGCGCCTGTCTCATCAAGAAGCCCTTGGGATTGACAGCCCGCTGGCGTATGCTACGAAGTACGGTCTTATCGAACGCATGTTCCGGAACTTCCAGCAACCGATGATCAGGCGGAACGCCGATCTCCTGGCGGATCTCATGTTGGATCCAGATACGGCTTTGTCAACTGCTAGGAAAATGGAGTCCCTAAGAAGGACCATGGAAGAGGCGAACAAACGAATCCAGTACCGCTATGGTCGAACTGGAGCCGCACTTGGATTACTGTTTGGAGGCAACGATTGATGAGTAGAAAAGAGGTTGTGGAGACAATCGCGCAAGCTATCGCCAGGATGGAGGGCTTCACCTCCGGAGCTTCGCGAATCGCCAGAGCCAACGCTAACCCCGGAAACATCAGGAAGTGGCATGGCCGTGATGGTAAGCCATATCCAACCGAGCATGGCTATGTTAACTTCGTCGCTTGGGCCGGCGGGAACGAAGCTAAGGGCCTCGAGGAAGGTTGGCGGATTCTTCGCGTCCTGATCGGCCAATACATCGACGGGAAGTATACAGCCGGTCCTCCGACTTTCTACCAGATGTTTGAAAAGTACGCCCCTACCGAGGACCGCAACAACCCGCGTAATTACGCCCAATACGTTGCTAACGCCCTTGGTGCCGATCCCGGCGATAGGATCATTGACGTGATTAATCGCCGAGAAAGGGAGGAAGAAGCATGAACCTTGTGATGTACTTTCTTAAGGCCGCACTACTCGTCATGGCCTCTGTAGCCTGCGGAGGGATCTATATGCTTACCCTCCAGCTCAAGACTGAAACCGAGGTCCGGACGATTGTGACGTATGAATTGTTGACAGAAGTGTCAACGTTGCGTGCGCAATTGATCAAAGAAGTGGATCTCCTCCGTCAAGACATGAAGCAGGAAACGAGTGCATTTCGTGCCGCCGCGCAGCACGAAATTGCAATGACACGTAAAGAAGCACGTCAGGAACTGGCGGAATCACGTGAGAAGCTTCTTGCGGAGCTGCACCCGGTTCTCCAGCGGACGGAATCCCTTCTTGCGACCTACGAAGCTCTTCCTGATAGGGCTGCATATGCCAACAGATGGCTATGGGACTGCGAGAACTATCCTGCTTGTTTGCAGTCGCAAGCACTGGCACTCGTTGGTTCTGCACGGTATACGATGGGCCAGATCGCCAAATCAGCTCCGAAGGTTGCCACCGCCGTAGAGGCTACAGCTCAGAGCGCTGCAGCCACAGCGCAAGCCAGCGCGGCGACAGCTAACCAAGTTCAACAACTGACCAAGCCGGGACCGAAGTGGCTGAGATATCTTGGAATCGGAGCTTCCGTCGCCGTGCCGGCGTCTCAAATCGCGATTCCATTCATTGTTAGTAAAATAGAATCAGGAGGTGGAAAATGAACAAGCTTAAGACGATTGTCTCTTTGCTTCCGACGATTTTCAGCGCCGTGAAATCGATCGAAGAGGCGGCCAACCTTCCAAGAATCGGTTCCCAGAAGCTCGCATTGCTTATGGAACTGATTGGAGCGGTTTATCCGGAAGTGGATGCGATCCGTGAAGCCGTAGAAAAGGTGGTTGCCGCCGTTGTTAAGTTCTTTAACGGTGTTGGAATCTTCAAGAAGTCGTAATGAAACTCGAATGGCTCAATTCAGTTGAAGGGAGAACGGTCGTGGCGATTCTGATGATCGCTGCGGCCTTCTCCCTCCGCATCTTTCAGCAGGAGTGGGCACGGGACATGTTTGTATTCGGGATGGCGTTGCTGGCAAGAGAAATGGGAGTGAAGGATGGAACAAGAGAGGATCATTGAACATCTCGTGCAAATCGAAAGACAACAGGCGGGAATGAGCACGAAGCTGGACGAACTGGCCTCCGACATGCAGAAATTGTGCTCAATCGTCGAACAGCACTCAGCCGGCATCAACGGATACGGTTATCGGCTTTCATACGTTGAAAAGAAGGTTGAGAAACTTGAGGAAGTTGCGGAGGAGCACAGGGCAGCCGTAAACAGCCTCCGGGGCATGCGGATTGTTGTTAGCGGCATCATAACTATCCTGGCTGCTGCTGGTACCGCTCTTGGGTACTTTCTCTGGAGGTGATAGATGCCCTTCAATTGGTTGAATCCGGACTATGCAGAACGATATGGCGGGCTTGTTCGCGGGGCCAAAGAACTATGGAACAGCCTTAAACAGATTCCGGGCTTGCTTACCGCACCGGAGCAATTTACTACTCCGGAGAGAGCTGTTCAGAAGATCCAACAGCGCAACAAAGCGATGCTTTCCGGAGCTGCGGGGGCTATTCTTGGGTATCCAGTCGATACCATTGAAGGGATTGCAACGCTCGGCAATCTGGGCTCTCGGGTCCTTGGGGGACCATATTACAAGGGAGAGATCTCTCTCCCATACAATTCAGCACGAATCGCCGAGAAGTTGAATGCAAACTTGGGGATTAATGATCCCAAGGCCGTGATGCTCTCTATGCTGACTGCGGGGCTCTTAGGCTCCGTTCTGCCGGATCCAACAGGAAACCTTGGCGACGCTAAAAAAGCGGCTAAAGCTGTGAACACCAGTAAAAAGGGTATTCACGCTGCAGTAAAAGAACTGAAAGCCGGCGAAGAAGCGGCGGCTGCGGAGCAATACCAGAAAATCCTCGAAAGACCCGTCATCCCACCGGAAAAGATACCGGGTGGGGAAGTGATAGCGAATCTTCCGGACGAACAAGAATTCAACATCGCAAAGAGCAAACTGCCGGAAGGGATCCTAATGCCTTCACTTAAAGTCCGTGAGGCTATTGGAACAGACTATAACCCAAACCAAACGAAATCCCTTGTCAACCGTGTTTTGTCCACTCCGATTGCGCCGCCACAGAAACAGAAAGGAACAAGTGAGTGGGTTAGAGGCAAGTCCCTGGAAGAGGCGACTAAAACCGGTCTGTCAAACATGTCCCCGAAATCGTTTGTCTTCAGGGACAAACTCGGTACACGTCATGTCGTTGATCCAGCCAAATTCGTTGACGATTTGTCTGCAACTATCGCCACCCTTGCGGATCTGGCTTTGCAGGCGGCTCCATGGTCGAAGGAATGGTACGCTAAAAGCCGGCTCGGAATTGTATCCCAATCCCCGAACCCAAAGGCGGCAAGAAACCTAGCAAGGATATACTCGTTGACAAGCGGCAGGAAAGACGTTTCGGACAGCCTCCAGCTGACATCACAGATCCTTAATGCGAGGCGGGAAGGTCTGTACTATCCCATCATGAACGCCGACATGGAGGGCTATACACCGGCAATTGTTCAGGGGCTCGAGGGCCGTCTGGATGTGCCGTCGACACCGAAATATGGTCCTTTCTTCGGAAGCCTGACGCCGGGAGGGGAAGCATTAAACCGGCCCGGAGGGGCTTTCATCGGGACCGTCAATGACGCCTTCATGTCCCGTCTTTACCCCATGATCGTAAACAAGTCGATTGATCTCGATCCCAACAGCCCTACCTTCGGAAAGATCCTGGACAGAGAGCGTGCGGCTTCTGTGGGTATGACCGACGCCATGCATAATCTTTTTGATAGGGCTTCTCTCCGTGTAGCTAATGCCATGGGCTTGAACCCCGAAAGCATTCAATCCTTGGTATGGGTAGCTATCAGAGGGATAGACGATTACAGCACGAAGAACAACAAGAAAACCCTCATGCAGGCAATCGCGGATGCTTCGGACTCTATCCCGGACATCATTCACCGGAAGGGTGTAAGCCTAGGGTTCGAATTCATGCCCGACTCCACCCCCGAGGCCGGCTTCAACATCACAAAGGCTCCGGATAAAACAAAAAGAGCCTATGAAGCCGGAATGGAGAAGGTATTCAAAAAGTCCGGCTATAAGATCGGACAGGCTGAAACCTATGCAGCGCCAACGTCTCTTACTTATGGACATTGGAGGGGACCCGGAGGGGTTGAGAATAACCGCTTGGTTACGCTTGGAATGCCGATCTCTACGACGGGAGCTACTGCAGATACCCTAATGCAGGACCCAAACGCATTGAAGCGTTTCCAGCGTGTTGGTACGTTGTTCCAACTGATGCACGGTCAACAGGGGGTTGGAACTATCACCCCGTTTACAGCGAAGTCCATCAAGAAGGAACAACTCAACGGCTTCATGGTGGCCAACAAAGACGGAAAGCAGTTCACTTTGAAACAGCTGGAGAAGATTGGTACTGCAGCAGAGAATCTCGGCTTTGGGGTTGCATCCAGAGGGAATCATCTCTATATCACGGACTTTAACGACAAGATCGTTGGGGAAGAGATGATGGGGAAGATGGAGCAACTGAAAGAAGAGATTAAGAAAGCCGGCGTTAAAACCAGCGAATTCACACCGGTTAGAATTCTTAGCACCTACCAGAGTCTTCCCTGGCGAGAATCAAAAGTCGGGTCCGGCAAGGTCACCGGGCAAGCCGCAAAACTCCTCGAGGGCGGCTTTACTGACGAAGAAACCAGGCGTGCCATTATGGAAACGGCCAAGGGCATAAACAGAGTGAACAGCCGATTCGGATATGGTGAGAATATCAGGCCCGACATGAAGAACCTCTTGGATGTTCTCGGAAGCGAAGAAGTTCTAAAGAAAGGCCCAAGCGCTGTTCTCCGGGAAGCACTTGAAAAGGGCCTCCCTCTTCCGGTCATCCTTGGAAGCATCTATCTTTCTCAAAAGAAAGACCAAGAGAAACGAAAAGGACAATCGTTGATCTTTTAGAAGAAAAGAATACCACTAAAAATAGGAGCCTGTTCGAATTCCGAACGGATTTGGTGTATCGCCTCCGTCGGAAGCTTTGACAGGTGATAAACCCATTCGACAAGGTCCGGGAGGGGTCTGTCTGTCTCAAGACACAAATCAACGTACTCCGGACTGACGCCCTGTTCGGAAGGGTGCGTATAATCTACGTTCGGATCTTGTCGATCGCTTAGCAACTGAAAGACAACTCCGCCTAGACTGCGGATCTTTTTGGCTTCGACATCGAACCGCAGATCATCAAACACAACAAGTTTGTAAGCCTTAGTAATCGGCCAACTTACATGCGAAACCCAGTACTCGTCGTCCTTCTTTTTTCTCCACGCGCCGTACCGTTGAAGAAGCTGGCGCACCCACGGTTCCGTTGGTTTCTTCCACAAAACGTTAGGATCCTTAGGCTTGTCCTTCGGGATCTCAATATCTTTCAACGGAAAACCCTTCGGCCACTTGTTGCTGATCAAACACTCTGAAACCTCAACGCGGAGAGGCTGAGCAAACGAGAAGACAGCTGCAAGGGGATTCCCAGGCTTACTAGAAATATTCATAAGATCAACAACGGCTTTAGCTAAGGTAGACTTCCCGGATCCAGCCTTGCCAGTTAGAGCAACATAGTGCGTACTCATTTCAGTTTGACTCCTTCCACTATGATACCGTCTTTTCGTCTGCTACGTTTGAAGCCACGATCCCTAAGGAGAACGGAGAAGCGCTTCTTGCTGGTCGGTTCGATCTCGTTCCGTGAACACCACGAGATCCAGCTTTCATATAGGGCCGTGAAATCAGCTTCCCCCTCCAGCGCACAACTTTCCTTGAACCACAAGGCCAAGGGGTCGTTATCCTCCATGTATTCTTCCGTGCCTTCATCTACAACCCTAGGAGAGATAAGGCCGTGCTTAAGCCATTCCCTTGTACCGACCATCATCCAGTTCAAGATCCTCCCCGCTTCCACCGCCAGCTCATCAACAAGGTCCTTGTTGATCTTAGACGGGACATTGGTCGCGGGCAAGAACCTGAACCTTCTCCGAATGGCAGCATCAACGCGCTTGAGTTCCGGTCTGGCGTTTGCAACGAACAGAAGCTTACAAACAGGCTCAAACTCAAACGGTTCGTGGTACAAGTACCTGCCCATCATCTTGTCCCCACTCGAAACGTCTTTGAGGAGACCCTCATCCCATACGCTCCCCTCCCGTGCTTCCGACGCTACCACCAGCCTCGGACCAGACAGCCAGGACATCTCGGAGAGAGAATGGCCGTTGAATTTTGTCATGAACGCATCCATGGGTGCCTTCCTGCAATAATCACCCATGACCTTCATGACGGTGGATGTGAAGACGCTCTTGCCGTTTCCACCGGGTCCCCACATAAACCACAAGAGCTGCTCCTTCATACTTCCAGTCAACCAGTACCCACAGATTCTCTGCAGGTAGGAGACGTATTCATCGTCGCCCCTGGTGAGATCGGACAGAAACTGCAGCCACTTCCGGGGAGCACCGGAATCAGGAGCAACAGAGGTCAACTTCGTTACATAGCACTCGGAATTCGGAGTGGCTTGTTGGCCAGTGGTCACATCAAACACACCAGCCGGCGTGCCCAACAGATACGGCGTCCGATCCAGCATCGCCTCCGTCACAACCGTGTTCGGTGATTTAGACATCAGCGTCACTACGTTCTCAACGGTCCGTCTGCTCAGGATGGATCTCACCACAGGTGGGATCTTCTCCCCCGGTCCAAGGCTGGCTAACTTGGCATTGCTGATCTTGGTAAGGACGTCTATAGCTGCATTCCAGACTCTCTCTGTTTCGTCGATAGACCAAATCTTTCCGTCCCAGACATACCATACGCCCCTGCTGACGTTGTACCGGACCTGCAAGCCACACTTTTCTAGAACACGTTCTTTGAGCCATGCCTCGGAATACTCTGCTTTTGGATCCACCGATTTATCTGGCTTAACCATCTCAACGGGATCAAACTCAACCGTAGCGGCGTTGAACCCAAACCGCCTAGCCTGGTCCAGCAACCACGACCATCCGATCCGGAAGGGTGGCTTGAGAGAGTCCCAATCCCTTTTGCACCCGGCTTCCGTGTTCTTGATACCATCCCGTCCGGGCCACTTCAGTGCCCACATCAGCCACGCTTTGTATGCCTCCTCAGGCCACTTCGACCCGGCTGCCTTTGCGGCTATCGCGACGGTGATGTAATCGGCCCGGAAGGGATGGGACTCCACCGTATTCGGGATTGACTCCATAACAGACTTAAGCTTATGGAGAGAAGGGGCGATAATGGATTCCGTATCGGAATTCTTGTGGAGGGGTCGTGCGGAGCTAAGTTCGGCTTCCCATCCAATCCGCTGGACAGCCGAAACGATCTTCTCTAAGGTAGCTTGAGCACTCTTCCTAGAAAGCACTGGAAGATCGCTTGGTGCTGGTAAATCGTTAGGCCATGTATACGGACAGCCGGACGGGTGGATCCCAGAGATGAGATATTGCTGCCCGTCACCCAGAACCTCTACCAAGTACCGTTCATCGTTTCGGTGGATATCCACCCTCAGGCGTGGAAACGGGTCCCCCTCCAAACGGAAGGGGTACAAACGCTTTGGTGCCTGCCCGACGCGGTAATGAACAGCGCCGAGGGACTCCTCCACCACCCTGCTTACGACTCCGACAAGCTGCTCGTCCTTGATGTCAATATCGATTGCCGGGAACACCCTTGCACGAAGGCCGATGTTAGCCCCGGTCTCGTCCATCTGGACGGCCTCTTCATACGCTGTTGGGCCAAACGACCAGGCATAACCTCCCCAAAAACCAGATCGATATCGAATTCCGGGTGCCTTACCACGTGCGGCTGGTGGAATAGTAGAGTCAGGATCCAACGGCGCGTTCGGGGGCACGACGGACACGAGTTCGTCGTACCCGATCATGAAGAGCTTTCGGGCTGTCATTTAACGTACCTTGTATCAGACCAAACCTCGGCAGCAAGCGGGAAATCCTTTGCCCACTCCGGCGGAGTAGACAGGATCGAACGGAACTCTTCGACTCCGTCCTTCGATTTCGGCGCTTCGCACAGCACCTCGTCATGGACGGACAAGACGGGGCTGAAACCGGATCGCTCCAGCCCCATAAGAGAGTTCACAAGAAGATCCCTGCACAAAGCCTGAACGACGTTCTCCGCTAGCAAGCCACCATACAAGCGAACTTCCGTTACTTGTTTGATGGATGTCTTGTAACCATCAACGATCAGATCGTTCTCAACGATCCTAGGATTACGATACCACAATCTGCGACCGGATGGAAGTGCAAGTGTCAGCCAACTTCCAACGCATTCCCAATACAGCCAGACGGGATGATTCATCACGACAGCCGTCCCATCCTTGACAGCCTTATGAGCGCTTTTCTGCAGAGAATGCCAAAACTCCACGGCCTTGTGGTTGACAGAGCGGTAAATATCCACGACCTTGCACGCATCATCGAAGGACAAATTCATGCCTTCCTGCTGCGTGCGGTCATAAAACTTATTCGCACCCATCCCGTAGCCGAGGCCTAGGACGGCGACTTTACCAACGAACCTTTGATCCTTAGTGACTTGCTCCGCCGGCACTCCGTAGATACGCGAAGCCATCTGCACGTACACGTCCTCGCCGTTTCGGAAGGCCTCTACCATGTCTGAGTTCCCCGACAACCAGGCAAGCATGCGTGCCTCAACGCTGGAGAAATCACCACCGTAGAACACGTTGCCGTCACCGGGGATCAAACACCTACGAAGGGAACGAGAGATGGCTTCCAAGGGAGGGGTGATCAAATGGAGCATTTTGACACCCGTTTCCGGATTGACGTTCTTTTCAGCCAAATCAGTCAATAACCAGAACGTCTTTTCCGTATCGAGAGAGGGGCGCGGAAGGTTCTGGAACTGTGGCCCACGCCCGGACCACCTTCCAGTAGCGGCTCCATGATACTGTAGAAGTCCATGGATGCGGTCGTCCACGTCACGGTATTCCTGCATCGCATTCAGCTTTGCGATACTGGAATAGCCGGAATCATCCCGGATCTGCAGCACACGCCGTACGTCAGAAGGGAGGTTGTCTGTCTGAAGGAGCTTATTGACTGTTCCAGCAGAGCAGTCCATGACTTCGTGGCCCTTTGATATCAACCACTTCTTTAGCCTCTGAACTTGGGATACGGAATCAACGGCACCGTCCGTAAGCCTCTTCATTTCGTTGTTGGCTTCACGGACAGCCATCTCGGCCAGAGACTTGAGATATCCCACGAGCTGCCAATCAACTCGAACACCCGCATCGTTGATCCTTTGATCAAGATGGTAAACAGCAACCTCTGTGTTCGGAAGGCGCGGCAGGAGAGCGTGTAAACTACTCTCAGTCCTGACATCCTGCATGCAATAGTCCTCAAGACGGGACAACAGCTCCGGGTCGTTGTTCCAAATTGGAGCGCCGCTTTCATCCTGTCCGGAAGGGTAACACAGCTTCCGAATCAAAGTGGCTCCGAAGGGGTCCTTTTGCTCATCGGCACCAAAGTACCGTGCCGCAGCACCCAACGACATAGGAAAGCCGGCATAACTTGAGCTAGCTAAAACACAGCGCCACTGCTCGGGCTTCACCGCCGGGAAACCATACTTCGGAACGGCTATACGATTCCACAGGAGCCGTTCGAACTGAGCGTTCCAAGAAGCAAGTAAGGCACCCTTCTCAAGGGCCCACCGGAGGAATTCAGGAAACGGCTCACCCCTCCGCCAAATTGACGTATCACCAGGATCCGCATCCGAAGTATGCCAAGCCATGCACAAGATGTCGGCATCCGGATGGCTCGAATAAGGGTAAACACCGCTCCTCTTAATATCGACGGGCGAGCGCGTTTCGAAGTCGACGTGAATTATCGAGGGTACTTTCATAAGGAATGACCTTTACAAGTACAAGTTCTCCGTTCTGGTCTGGCTTAAAGAGTTTGATATCTCCACTATGCGTTGAGGGCTCATCGGCATAAGGTATCGGAGTTTTCCAACATTTAACTCTTCTTGAAACCCCGCGCTGACTCTCTAACACGATGTCATCGGCTAACGTAAACACGTCTTCTTCCTCCTCTTGTTTCTGCGTTACCTTCCTTTTTCCGTACTTCTCGAGGATTCTTTTCACGGAAATAAACGGTAATCCCGTGATTTCTGAAATGAGCGGAGCCGAATAACCGAGCTTCGCCAAAGCTTTTACGTCGTCTTCTCTCATTGGATGTTCTTGTCGCCGATGGATGGATTTTCCATTTTCTTCAGCTTTTCCGCAATCATATCAACACCTTTGGCGACATGCTCCTCAATATCTTGCCATCCGCGTGTAGCACAGATGACTTCAAGAACCGAGAGCAGAGAACCCATTTCCACAAGAATTTCCTTGTTATTGTTGTCCATTGCTTTCTCCTATCACATGTTCGACTTCTTCGAGTCCTTTACGGATTCGAGAAATCGCTGGGGTTGAATAGTGTGCGGTTGTGGACACCCTAGCGTGCCCAAGGAACTTCTGACGATCAATCGCGTCCATATTGTTCAGGGAGGCGGACGTATGCCGAAGGACGTGCCAACTCACCCAATCCAGCCCCGCCTTTCTGGCCGCGTTCTTCAAGAGCTGATATGGACCGGAAGTCCTGTTGATCATTCTTTGCTTGTCGGCGGTAAGAAAGATCGGTGTATCGGGGGTCAGCTCCCTCCACTCGATAGCACGTTCAACAAGCATGCGCGAACGTGTAGTTAACGGTATAACACGGACGCTTTTCTTGGTCTTCGGCGGGCCGTAGGATCTAGTTACAGCATCCCACGATCTCCGAACGACAAAGGAATTAGGCGCTACGGGGAGCCCATCTTTGTACACTAGATCGTTTGTAAAGTTGAAATCGTCAAAAATGAGTCCGGCCATCTCACCAACACGAAGACCAGTCAAAACCATGAACTCCACAACGTCTCGAATGCGCGGGCTGATATTAGCGAACAAACGTCGAAGTTCCTCGGGCGTCAAGCCCCGAATGAACTTCCCCTCTTTTCCGTATGAACGCGTGTCATAGATTGGATTGTCCATCACGACACCGCGTCGACGGAACCAGCCGTACAGATTCTTGACGGCTTGCCGGATAGCCTTCACCGTACTCAGGCAGTACTGTCCGGCAAGCCAGTCAAAGAACTGTTGCCAGTGGTGTGTCTTGAGTTCGTTCAGTAGCTCGTCGCCAAGAGCGTCCTCAACGATCTTAAGACGATCTGTAAGACTGGAAATGGAGCTTGGCCGGAGCGTACTGACATGCCCACGCATGTAGAGAAAGATTGCAGTACGCACAGTAAGCCGCTCCTGCAACTCCTCTTGTTGCTTCTCGAGTGTAAATTCAGTACGCTCCATCGTGTTCTCCTTAGAATGGGGTTTCTTCGTCTGCTCCGTAGCCGATCAGATCGTTGGCGGAAACGGGTTTTCGTGACTCCTCGAGGGCTTCAAACTCGTCCTGGGCGGCCTTCCGTCCATCGAACCGCTCGCCATCTTCTAGCTTCTGAATGTTACACAGAGCAAGCGAGACGCCACGGTTGCCGTTGGTATCGTATGCATACGGGCGAACGGATGCACGGACATAGCATCCCGGATAGATCTCATCCGGATCGGTGATCGGGACGGGTTTACCGTCGGTGCCGGCATATCGATCCACAATGCCGGGTTTGCTCTTAGTCCGGATGTTGATGAAAACGGCCCCCTCAGGGTAACCCTTCTCTTCAACGTCCGTACGGAAGGGAAGACGGAGTTTCCCGGACTTGATGAGAGCGTCGGACTTGTCTCCGAATCGTTCTCTCGCGGTCTCAATGACCGCTTTCTTCAAGGCCGAAAGGTCCGTCCCAGCCTCAAAGACGAGACTGCAGGAATACATCGGTTCAGCACCCGGAGCGGCAGCTCGGGGCTCAAAGACGTGAGGGTAACTGATTCGCGCCTTCGGCGTAATGATCGTCATTCGTTTTCCTCCAAGAACTCCTCTCCGGCTGCACTACTAGACGCGTCAGATCGTGGATCGGTTTCACGTACCAGCGTTCTACCGGAAGAGTGCTTATCGATCAAGTCGGCAGGAATCTTCTTCCTGCCTACAAGTTTCTCCATCTGAGCGGGGTTGATCAACCGCCGCTCAAAAATATCAGCCTGACGGAGCCGCATCTTGCGTGCCCAGTCTAATACGGCATCCTCGGAGACCCACTTGCGCACGGCTCTCTTCTCGACGATCTTCCAGCCCGGGACGTCTTGTCCTCTGTCAATCTCGTCGAACAGATAACCGCGCATCGAGGATGCCCAGGGGATGAGAACGTCCTCGGCCCATTTAAGCAGTGCCGCGACTTCCTCGATAGACAACAGCTTACAATCAGCGAACTCCTCACGAGCCTTCTGCTTCGCCTGTTCGGCTACGGCAGGGCAAACCGGGAGGGCAGGACAAAATCGGCACCAAGCTCCAGGGTTGAGAGTCTCGTCTCCGCTCTCGACACGCTTCACGGAAGAAATGGCTGTCGCGAGAATCTCAATGAACTCCTTCGGATCAACCTGCCATGACCGAATAGGACCATCAGCGTGCGGTGCCCTCGGTTGAACGATGGTCACGACGATGTCCTTAATGGCCGATTGGACGGACTTTGAGAGCATGGACAAGACGCCATGAGCATAGAGGACAAGCTGATAGTTTCCCCTGGGCTCAACAACCACGCCTTGACCATGCTTGTAATCCACGATTTCCAGACGATCACCCGTGACATACCAGAAGTCGACGATCCCCTTAATGACTGTATCACCAAGGGTTAGTTGGACTTGATCCTCAATACCGCAATAATCTGACGTCAGCAGCTTGGGAAGAGTATAGTCGACATAGGTACGTACGGCATCCTTCTGAAGATCCGGGATGTCATCAAAGCCGGACTTAACGGAATGAGGATCTGATACACGATGTTCAAGACAATACTCCGCAAGCTCGTGAGCTCGGCTGCCTTCGTTGGCAAAGGGGCTTTCCGGCTGAGGCGGTGCCGTAGCAGAGAGGATCACCGACCCAGGACAGTTGATCCAACGGGTCGCTCCGCTTGGGCTAATCTTCGTGTGTTGTCTTTCCGAATGAGTCATATTCACCCCTTCAGGGCTTCCGTAATGGCCGCATACGCAGCCGGAAGCTGCTCTTCTTTCAGCTCCAGCACCCTCCGGACGCCAAAGTTGGCCAGAATGTCAGCCACCTTGCCAATCTGATTGTTACTGGCACTACGAACCAACTCAATCAGAGTTTTGTGGTCCACATCAGGGGGAGCAGGTGCAGGAGTTTCGGTTTCTTCGGCTTGAACGGGTTCTTCGGCCTCTGCCTCAGGCGTGGGAGCCGTATCTTCCTTTAGCGAGGGCATGTAGACCTCTCTCCGTTCCGGACGCGGCAAAGACTTCATTTCTTCGTGAATACGGCGCATAACCTCGCACGTTCGGCGAACGGCTTCGTCGATCTCAGTGAAAGAATCGCAAGTCGTTTCCACGTTGAACCAATGGCTTCCGTCAACGTCAATTTTCATCAACATCGTTGTCCCTCCAATAAATCGATCATTTTGGCTTTTCGGGTTATCACTCGCGCAATCGCCTCGTCAATGGATCCGGCAATAGACGCAACATAAATCTGTACTGGCTGTGTCTGACCAATCCTGTGGATCCTTTTTGCGCACTGATATAGATCCGCAGGAGTCCAGGGAAGCTCTACGACAAGAGCGGTAGACGCAGCCGTCAAAGAAATACCAACGCCCGCAGCGTTAATCTGGCCGAGGAAGACCTTCACTTCGGGATCATTCTGGAAGCGTTCAATCGCTTCCGAACGTTGATGCGAACTGGACATACCAGTGAGCTGAACGTTCCCGACGTCCCTGTCGGCAAGCCAGTTATGAATTTGATTGATGACGTCGTGGTGCAAACACCACAGGACGATTTTCTTCCCGCTGATCAAATAAGAATCCAACCACTCGAATATGGCCGGAAGTTTTAGTAACCCAGTCAGCCTTCTAAGAGTAGTCAAATGCGGCGCTTCGTTCTGAAGGATTGACAGAATTTCCTCATCAGTCTTCGCGTTTTCGAAGGCTTTCATGAACTCGAATGCCCGGTCGTTATTGACAATATACGCTCCAATGTCCTTCGCCTTAAAAAGCCAAAGACGAAGATCCGACCACGTCCATTGAGGAAGCTCCTTCAAGACGTCCGAAACAGACCTTCGGAGCCACACCTTCCTGACCATAGACCGGAGCTCATCAAGTGTGTCTTTCCGGAGGGCTGTGACCCTCGGCCCGTAGGGCGTCTGATCAATCCTGCAATACCGCATTAAGAAGTCATAGTACGGTAGCGGTGTCAACCCAGCAAAGTACAGGTGGGTCCAGTACTCTCCAGGATGGTTCGGAGCCGGCGTTGCGCTTAGCAGCCACAAGCGTGAAGCGTAATTAGCAAAGCCACGGAACTGCCTGCGTGTACTGTAGATGTACTTCGTCCTAAGGGCTGTCGGATTCTTGACGTAATGGGCTTCATCGCAGATCAGAACTTCAACGCCAAGATCCCGGCCCATCTTAGAAGCCTTCCTGCGTAGGAAGTCGTAGCTCCAGATGGTTATCTTATCCTTGATCTCCGGGCACCACTCCTCAACGTGCTGCTCCCAGACCGGGATAACGGAAGCAGGGGACACGATAAGAGCGTTTCTTGGGTTCAGGCAGGAAAGCGCCGTGCATGCTTCAACCGTCTTGCCTAAGCCTGCTTCATCCGCGAGCCCGGCGACCCGGCGGCTCAAGAGCCATTCCACTCCAGTCCGCTGATACGGACGTAAGCGTCCCACGTTTGCTGACGTCAAATTTATCGGAACGTTGTGGGTGGACATTTTCGTATTTTATCCTAAGCCCGTCGAGAGAACGGAAAATCTTCTTGACACACCCGCACCCAATGCACTTCAATATGATCGTTCTGACTCCGTCCATCCTGAATCCAGAAACAAGAGTCCAACGATGCCTGGTCCATACGCATGCGGGCATTGCGGGATGGACGAGTATAGGAATCTTGTATTGAACTTCTCCTCCTCCTACCAGCTCCGTAACTGTGGCCGTTACGAGAATGGATTCCCTTCTCTTCAGAAGCCAGTGTATGAGTAACCGATGTCGTCTCCATAGCGTCTTCTCGGGGTCTTTCTTGGAGCGGATGATCCTAGGAAAGCTGATGGGCGTCTCTACAATGTATGTCCTCAGTCGTCCTTTCACCTTCATCAACCACTATACCAAAATCGTGGCCGCATGTAAAGCACAATCCGTAGACCGCCAGACCAAGTGCGTCGGCCCGACCGTCATGAGAACACTTTCTCAGATATTCAAGAGCGTTCGGGAAGTACTCCTTCGCCCAAGCACGTGCCCAACGGATGGCCGCATTCTTGTCTGCAGGGACGCCGAGGGTGCGCTTCCAAACGTTCGGCCTTACTCGCGACAGCGAGCAGAACAACGAAGCGAGTGCTTCTATGTTTCCCGTGGAACGCCCAAAGGAGAATGTCGAGGACACGCCCTGCTTCGGCATGGCGGATACTTCCTCGAACTCGATAATATCTGGCTTGCCGTATATTGTCGCTAAAGAAACTAGGAGATTGTAAGTTTCATGAGCGTTGATACGGCTTCGCTTCTTCCCGGACAAGAGAGTGTACTTTTCAAGTGCGGGCGAAACAAAGCCAACACCAAGCACCTCGCGATTGTCCAAGTCGACCCTGACAGACACAACAGCACCGGTAATGCCTGGGTCGACACCCCAGACGACAAGCTGGTTCATTTCTTCTCCATTCTGATTGTAAACGACTGCACCCCAACACGTCCACCTGCTGTCTGGATCTTGTTCTGAACCATATACAAGGCATCATCAGCGCCGCCAGACAGCCAAGCAGTGGCCGTTGTCGGCGTCTTGGACGAGTCGGCCAGCGTCAGTTCAGGAGGAACGGACCACTGGCTGGTAGAGATTGTATCCGTATCCAGCCACGCAGACCAGTTAACCGTGTAGTCGAGCAATTCATCGGGATCTTTTACGAAGAAAGTGTTCATCGTGTTAACTCCTGTCTTTTACCACAATCCTCCTATCGGAAGGAACGACACACGTTCTAGCTGGGGGAGTGGAACGACGCTGTAGATTATGCGTAAGTTCCGCACCCGAGATCACATAGGCTTCTATTCCTCTTATTGCTTTTGGATTGAGTTCCACAGAAGAACTTCCTTGACAATCAAAACTAAAAGTTCTAAGCCTTGCGGGAGATGCTACTACGGAGGAACTTCCTTGGCAATTGAAACTAAAGGTTCGAAGACGATCTATTCCTCCGGAGAGGGAAGAAAGACCATCGATCCTTCCGTCTATACTAACGATCGCCATGGCTCCTCCACGTCTTCCTCTGGAACGTAAATCACTCTATCTTCGGACTGGCGCTTGTATTCCCGCTCTTCGTCTTCCATGATAATCGTTCTGCGCTCGGCTGAAACAGAAAGTAGACGTTCCTGAAAAAACTTATTGACATCAACCCCACCGGAAATAGAAGAACCGGAAACAGCCTCTCCTTCCAACACTACATGTGGAACGATGGATCCCTCACAGAAAGACTCACCGGCAAGCGGGCCTTCAAAAGTTCCTAAACAATTCAGCGGGCCACTCATGCCGGAGAGGGCAAAAGAGGAACCGGCAACAGGGTGAATTGCGGCAATCGGTCCGTCTAACACACTGGCACCGGTCATTGAACCGGAGAAACTTCTCCGGAGAGAAAAAGGACCATTTAAAACACCCGGACCGAATGTTGATCCGGAAACAATCCAAGAATGGCCCGCTTCAATCAACCCTTGATATAGACTTAATGTCTCATGAACGGTCCCATCCGGCCACGTAATTATCGAACTAGTCCACCACGATGTTGGGGAGGAGAAATCATGATACATGATTACAGCAGAAAGCTCTGAATAAGCAACGGATCGGAGAACGGACCAAGTAGCACCGCCAATAGTCAAAGACGGAGATCCCGAGCAGCTATGGTTCCGCATCCCTATTGCAAGAACAAAAGGTGACTCGTCGGTATAATATCCGCCCACAGGGATATTATCTTGATAATTACTCATGTAAATTGTATTGGATGTATCCATGAAAGGAATA
This sequence comes from Lentisphaera sp., assembly GCA_020721745.1. Taxonomy (GTDB): domain Bacteria; phylum Verrucomicrobiota; class Lentisphaeria; order Victivallales; family GWF2-50-93; genus DYMC01. The sequence continues at coordinate 34,196 of DYMC01000002.1, forward strand.
TTCAGGTTAACACCACGTAGGGTTGCGTGGAAATAGACCAATGCGCACTGATCGGCTGTAACCGAAAAAGTAAATGCCGGATCACCGGAAGCATGAAACTTATAGAACAGAGCGATAGAACAATTCCCGGCAGAACACTGCCATAACTTTGTCCATCCGCTTG
>DYMC01000347.1 GCA_020721745.1 Lentisphaera sp.
ACCGAACGGCGCCATAACCCGCCGGGTACAGTTGCGCGCTGAAAGCGCGCGGCTGTACACGGTCGGCGTTGATGGCATGGTTAAGTGCTCTCTTCTGCCGGGGCCTCCGAAAGCCGTGCTTCGAAGTACCGAGAAAGAGCCAAGTACCGGAATGCCAGCTTCGAATTCCCCTCTTGCTGCCACTTCTTCTGCTGTGCGGTCACGTGATTGTAGGCCCCCTTCAGTAGGTCTGCCATTTTGATGTCACGGCCCTGAACAACCATACCCTCTACCTCACCCGCAAGGCGGAGGAACTCACCGCCCAAGTAGTCCAAGAAAGGATAGCCGTCAACGTCCTGGGCTAGCATGCCCAAACACGTTGCGGCCATGTGAGCAGAGAACTGCCCATAGATGTCTGTCTGCGGGACCTTGGCCATGGAGTGCAAGTAGTCCATGAATCCTTTGCCCAAGAGGATGCGTGGGTACACAGCCACACTGCTCTCAAGGCGATATGCCTCGTTCAGCGCTGGCCCATAGACCTCTCCCGGAAACGCCTCGACGGCTGGTGCAACCTCGATGCCACCCCGCACAGCATGTTTGCCAAAGAGGGAGACAAGTGTCATGACTCCGATTGCCACGAGGATGCCGTAGGCTGCCGACAGAATGCCGCACGCGTCCGCAGGGGAACCACCGACAACAAAGGGGCAGAAAATGATGGCGCTGTCCGCGAATCCCTGCAAGGTGATGCGGGGGTGGCACATCCGGCGGAATGTGTCCATATGCTCCGCCGGGATTCGGCTCGCAATCTGTGTTGGCTTGCTGTACGAATCGAAGAATCCTGTAAGCCCTTCTCGGAATTTCTCTATGAAACCAACCGTATTCTTGAGCGCCTGGATGACCTTACCTTGCGCCTCCTCGGTTGTCGGGAAGGAACGGAGATCGCGAAACTCAGCCTTCTGGCCCATCACGTCGAGGAAAGCCACTATGTAGAACTTGTACTCCGTTGAGTCTTGCATTCTTGTCTTCATTGCACTTAAC
>DYMC01000139.1 GCA_020721745.1 Lentisphaera sp.
AATGTTTAAAAAAGTCAAGACCCCCTTTTATCTTTTTTCTATCACTTTTTCAGGTTTTTTTTATCACTTTTTCAGGGCTGGAAAAAAGGTAAAGGTAAGAGTTCAGCGAAGACGCGAACCCGCCGTAGGAGCGGACAAGCTCTGTTCCGCCTCAAGAACGACGGGGTTTACTGACCTCTTGCTTTTATCCCCGCGCAAGCGACCCGTTTTTTGCGGGAAAAACGGGTTGCCTCATGCCGTGTATGTCGAGGATGTCGTCGTTCCGCCAAGTTCGCACCAGTCGGTGTGGAAGAACTGCCCTCTGGGCTTGTCCACCCTCTCGTATGTGTGTGCGCCGAAGAAGTCCCTCTGCGCCTGCAGAAGGTTCGCGGGCAGCGTGGCGCAGCGGTATGAGTCGTAGTAGGACAAAGCGCTGGAGAATGCCGGCACTGGCACTCCTAGCTGGACGGCGGTGGCTACCACCTTCCTCCATGATGTCTGGCAGTTGTCTATCGCCTTCCTGAAGAACGGTGCGAGGAGGAGGTTCGCCAGTTTCGGGTCCGCATCAAATGCCGCCTTGATGTCGCCGAGGAATTTGGCTCTGATTATGCACCCGCCCCTCCACATGAGCGCGATCTCCCCGTATTTCAGGCTCCACTTGTATTCGGCCGCCGCAAGCTTGAGAAGCTGGAAGCCCTGCGCATAGGAGCATATCTTCGAGGCGTATAGCGCCTTCCGGACATCCTCTATGAATTCAGTCCTGTCGCCCTTGAAGCTGGAAGCCGGACCGGACAGTATCTTCGATGCCGCGACCCTCTCTTCCTTGACCGCTGAAATGCATCTTGCAAACACGGCCTCCGCTATCGTCTGCGACGGGGCTCCGAGGTCGAGCGCGCTCTGGCTCGTCCACTTGCCGGTCCCCTTCTGTCCCGCCGTGTCGAGAATGATGTCTACGATCGCCTTTCCAGTCTCAGGATCCTTCCTGCCGAATATGTCGCATGTTATTTCGATCAGATAGCTGTCCAGTTCTCCCGCATTCCATTCCTTGAAGACCTTGTGCAGCTCGTCCGCGCTCATGGAGAGGACGTTCTTCAATATAAAATACGCCTCGCATATCATCTGCATATCGGCATATTCTATCCCGTTGTGGACCATCTTGACGTAGTGGCCGGCTCCGTCGTTGCCGACCCATTCGCAGCATGGGCTGCCGTCGGAGACCTTCGCGGAAATCGCCTGGAACACCTTCTTCACGTGCGGCCATGCGGCCGGGTTTCCCCCGGGCATTATCGAAGGACCCTTGAGAGCCCCCTCCTCCCCTCCCGAAACGCCTGTGCCGATGAAGAGGAAGCCCTTGTCCGCGAGCTCCTTCGTCCTGCGGATCGTGTCCGGAAAGTGGCTGTTCCCGCCATCTATCACTATGTCGCCCTTCTCCAGACATGGCAGCAAGGTGGCGATTGTGTCGTCAACGGGCTTTCCGGCCTTCACCATTATGATTATCTTCCTCGGTCTCTCGATGCTGTCGCAAAACTCCTTCACGCTCGTCGCCCCGATGATGTTCTTGCCCTTGCCCCTGCCGTTCACGAAATTGCCAACCTTGCTGGTTGTCCGGTTGAACACCGCCACTGTGAATCCCTTGCTCTCCATGTTGAGGACGAGGTTCTCGCCCATCACAGCCAGCCCCACAAGCCCAACGTCCGCCTTCTTCATCTTCATTTCTCCTTTTTGTATTTTCGTTGATTGATTTATATCTTGAATCCGAGTCCTTGCAGTTGCGTTCTTGTCCTAGGATCGAGACGTTCCGCCTCGATGCGGAACGCCGGGAACTCCCTCCTCAGCGGATACGCACCTCTCAGCGCCTCGAAATTCCCGGGGGACATCCTGAGCGCCGCATCATCCTTCCGGATGTCATAGCTGAAATTCACCGCGTCGGCGAGCGCGGACAATCCGTCCCCGCCCGGCCTGCGTGATGTCCTCTCCGGAAGCGGTATCCCGTCCGGAAACCAATTGTCCAATCCGAGCCTGAAGAATCTGCTCGCCGCCCTCACGCTCATCGCAGTGCCGTTCGCCTTGCCGTCGGTCGAGTATCCCGCGATGTGCGGCGTTGCGAATTTCGCGAGCGACAGCAGTTCCAAATCTATACCGGGTTCATTCTCCCACACGTCTATCACTGCATCGGAGAGCAGCCCCTTTTTGATGGCGTTCTTCAATGCGCCCGTGTCAACGACCTCTCCTCTCGAACTGTTGATGAAAAGAGGTCTCCTGCGAATTTCGCGGAAGAAATTCCCGTCGGCGAGGTGGAATGTCCTGTCGGGACCCTCTTTGTCGAGCGGGACATGCAGGGAGATTATATCGGCCTCATCTTTGATCCTGTTCAGCGGGACAAAAGGATTTACGCCGCTTTCTCCGTTCCCCCGCCTCCCCCATTCCCTCTCCCTTGGCGGATCGTTGAGTAGAGTCTTCATGCCGAGAGTCTCGGCCACTTTCGCAACCTTCGAGCCGACATTGCCGACCCCGACGATTCCAATCTTGAGGTTCTCGAGCGGTTTCCCCTTGATGACAGCCCAGTTCATGAGGGCCGAACAGATGTATTGCGCAACGCTGGAGGAATTGCATCCCGGGGCGTTGGTCCAGAAAATCCCTTTTTTAGCACAATACGCCGTATCTATGTGGTCGAAGCCTATCGTGGCGGTCGCGATGAATCTGACCTTCGTCCCATCGAGAAGCGCGGCATTGCATTCCGTCCGCGTGCGGACGACGAGCCCTTCGGCGTCCATGAGATCGGCTCTTGCGATTTTCGCGCCGTCAATGTATGAGACATCGGCGCCTGCGCTCTCCAGCACGCCCTTGAGGAAGGGAATTTTTGCATCGGCCACGAATTTCATCTAGACTCCCGAATATGCTGAGAACGCGCCGTCCACCGGCAGGACCACCCCGCTTACGAAGCCGGACGCCTTGTTGTCGGAAAGATAGAGCAGAGCCCCGACCAGCTCATCGGCCTCCCCGAAACGTCCCATCGGGGTCATGTTGAGTATCTTCTTCGCCCTGTCGGTGAAGCTGCCGTCGGGCTTCTTCAGGAGGGATTTGTTCTGCTTTGTGATGAAGAATCCGGGGGCGATGGCGTTCACCCTCACGTTCATCTTGGAAAAGTGGACCGCGAGCCACTGGGTGAAATTGCTGACCGCCGCCTTCGCCCCGCTGTATGCCGGGATCTTGGTGAGGGGGCAGAACGCGTTCATCGAGGATATGTTGATTATCACGCCGCTCCTTCTTTCGGCCATCTCCTTCGCAAAGACCTGCGTGGGCAGGAGAGTGCCGATAAAATTCAGGTTGAAGACGGACTTCACCCCCTCGGGGTCGAGATCGAAGAAGCTCACAAACCCCTCGGAGCCAAGTTTCTTCATGTCGTCGGGCGTGAGGAATTCGTTGCTCGTGGTGCCTTTCGGATGGTTGCCGCCGGCGCCGTTGACAAGTATGTCGCACGGGCCGAAAGCCTCGGAGACCTTTCTCTCGGCGTTTTTCAAACTCCCGATGTCAAGCACATCCGCCTCGACACCAAGCGCCTTGAACCCCTTCATGCATATGGTATCCGCCACCTTTTCCGCAGCCTCCAGCTTGTGCCCCAGTATCGCGACCTTCGCCCCGCACTCGGCAAGGGCCTCGGCCATCACAGAGCAAAGTACTCCAGCACCGCCTGTTACGACGGCAGTCCTCTCCCTCAAATCCACCTTGAATGGAACCGGCATTTCTTGTCTCCTTTTATTTTGCGACTATCATCCGGACGTTGGACTTCCTGAAAAACCTCAAAGCCTCCTCGCCAGCCCTCCTGTCGGACACGACCATGTCAACATCTTCGGGATCCGCGAAATTCGCAAAAGCCGGCCTGCCGAACTTGCTGTGGTCGCATACTATTATCTTCTTCGCGGCGCAGTCCAGCATGGCCTTCTTCGTCTCCGCCTCGATGGAGTTCTCGCAGGAGAAACCTATCGCCGGGTCGAATCCGGAACAGCCTATGAACGCCTTGTCCGCGCGCAACTTCTCGAGGGTTCTGCATGCCTGGGGGCCTATGACCGACGCGCTGTTCTTGCGCAGAGTCCCGCCAAGCATCTCCACAGTCGCCGCGGCGTTGGAATCACAAAGTTCCTCTGCGATAGGAAGGCTGTTCGTGATGACTCTCACCTTGCGGTTGCGGAGCATCCTGGCTATCGCCAGAGTGGTGGAGCCGGCGTCGAGTATCACATTCTCCCAGTCCTCGACCATGTTGGAGCATACCCGCGCTATCGCCTTCTTCTCGGACGAAGCCACGTTGCAGCGCGACTCCACGCTCCTCAGTGCCGCAGGGCTCTCCGCCAGGACCGCGCCTCCGTAGCTGCGGATCGCAAAACCCTGCAGGCCAAGATGGGTGAGTATCTTCCGGATCGTAACCTCGCTGACCGGCAGTATCATCTTCAGCTCCGCGACCGTCGCACGCTTGTTCTCCAGCAGATAGGCCTTGACCTTCTCTATCTTGTCCGGCGTGGGAAGCATATTGGCCATCGCATCCTCTCCTTCCGTTCACACGGGTTGATTTCAAAACGAAAAAACTGCAATCGAATCGTAAGCTATCCTTCCGAAGCAAAATATCAACCCGGATATTGCATTTCTCATGCGATTAATGCAATTGGCTCACAATATCCATCCCGGGTGCCCACCGGCCCCGGGGCCGGGCCGGCATCATTACAAGCATCCCGCCTGTCCCGAAACCGAAGGTGCCCGTGAGGCTTAACCCCGATTTTCGAGGCTTGACTTGGGAGGACTCGGGTTTGACTTGCGCTTTTCCCGAACTATAATCGTAAGAGCAATCCTACAGGAATGTCCATGAACATAGACCACATCCTAGAGACCTTTAACAGGAACAATGTCGCCTGTCTTCTGATTGGTGGCGTTCATTTCCTTCTCCGCCATAAGCCATACATGACTTTCGACATTGATTTCTGGGTCAGGGACGACGCGGACAACCTTGGACGATGCGAGAAAGCTCTTGCGGAGCTCGGTGCGGAATGGGGAGTTGGCGACGAGGACTGGGGGCCGGTCGCGCAAAGGCCGCCAGGCTGGCTGAACTCACAAGCGGTATTTTGCCTTGCAAGCCCTTTTGGTGCGATTGACATCTTCCGCTCCGTGCAAGGGCTCGCCTCATGGGAAAGCTCCAACCTGCATGCTGTCTCCGGCAAAACGGCCTCCGGCGCGGAGTATAGAGGAATCTCGGACCAGGACATGCTTCTCTGCCAGGAAGCGCTGCCGGAACCGATGAGAAAACTCGACAGGATCAGAATACTGAAACAAGCGTTGTCGTCAACATGAGCCTACTTGAAAATCAGTCTGAACAAAAAAAGATCGAGGAAGAGCGCAGGGAGCGCAATTCGGATGAACTGGAGCGCTGGCTCGCCATCCAGGATGCGATAGCCTGGGCCGAGGCGCAGCAGCCCGAACCGCGCAACAGCCCTTCCAGCCGGATCAGGGAGCAGAAGACAAAAAACAACATTTGGAATTCCAGCCTGCCAGTCTAGCCCGTTTTTCGCAGGAAAAACGGGCTGGCGCAACCTTCCTAGTTATCGAAGAGGATAAATCGCAACCAATTAACAATAAAGTCGTTATGTCTATTGTTTGCTATGCCCTAATAAAAAAAGCAAAAATATTGTTGATTTTAAGGAGAACATAAGGCTGCTCGATGAATTGAAACTAAATTTCATAGGCTCCGTCAAGCTGGATGAACACAGGGATTTGTCGTCCATTCCCACAGATGACTCCCGGTTCGTGCCATGCATGCGTCCTCAGCTGGAAGGACTGAAGGCCTTCAGGACGGAAAAAGTTGCATACGGCAAAAAGCGCACTGCCGTCGTAGTCTTCAACCCGAAGCTTTTTGAGGCTCAAAGGAAAACTCTGGACAGAGACATTGGGAAGGCATCCGGGGCGCTCTCCGACCTGAGCCGGCGCATCGGGGAGCGGAAAACCGGGACAACCGGGAAAAGACGTGGCATGTCTGAGGAAGCGCTCAGGAAGATGTGCGACAAATGTCTCTCACGGCAGTTCATGAAGCAGGTCATAACAATCCGGATCGGCGCAGGGCCGAAGCTCGAATACCATTTGGATACCGGGCGGTTGCAGACGCTGAGCGACACGCTGCTGGGGAAGAAAATCATCCTGACAACCCGTGACGGCTGGAGCACGGAAGACATAATTGAAGGTCACCTGAAAAAGTGATAGAAAAAAGATAAAAAGGGGACTTACTTTTATAAGTAGTTGTGGTATAATGTGTTACGATGAGAAAGTTGAAATTGT
>DYMC01000348.1 GCA_020721745.1 Lentisphaera sp.
TCACGTTCAGGCAGGTTCCGTATGAGATCAAGGTGAATTAGCGAGGACTTGACGAGTTAAGACCTGGAATGGAGAATCCATCAGCATGAGCGCCTTATTTCCCGATACCCATCCTAAAATGGAAGCCCTGCAAATCGAATTGATTCGACGTATGCCATCATGGAAAAAGATTGCCATGGTGGACAGCCTGAACGAGACCGTCAAATCACTGGCGCTGGGCGGCATTCGACAACGCCATCCCGAAGCGACGCCCGAACAAATCCGCCGCGTGTTGGCGGAAACCATGCTTGGCGCGGAACTGGCGCGAAAGGTATACGACCATGCAAGGTGAAGCCACGCGAATTACGTTGCTCGTCACGCAAACGCTCGAACGGATCGGGATTCCCTACGCGGTGGGCGGCTCGCTGGCAAGTTCCCTGCACGGCGTCATGCGCTCCACGCTAGACGTGGACATCCTGGCGGACATGAAACTGGAGCATATTCCCGCCCTGGTTGCCGCGCTCTCGAAGGAATTCTATGCGGATGATGAAATGATGAAAGACGCCATCGGGCACAGAAGCAGTTTCAACCTCATCCATTATGAAACCGCCTTCAAAGTGGATATTTTCATTCGCAAGTTGCGCGCCTTCGATCAAATGCAATTGGATCGGCGCAGAGCCTCGGTCATTGCCACTGACCCCGAAGAGAGCGTGTACGTCGTCAGCCCCGAAGATACCATCCTTTCCAAACTGGAATGGTATCGCATGGGCGGCGAAGTTTCCGAGCGCCAGTGGCGCGACATTCTCGGCGTGCTGAAAATCCGAGTGGGCGAACTCGACCTGGCCTATCTGCAAAAATGGGCGGGCGAACTGAAGGTCGGCGATTTGCTGGAACGCGCTTTGGAGGAGGCGGCGTAGGTATGATGCAGCTCAAAGACTTCCAAAACCGCACTCTCAATTCCCTGCGCGATTTCTTTCGCGCCTGCGTGAAATACAAGAAGCCTCACCTGGCTTTCTCGGAAATCACCATCG
>DYMC01000349.1 GCA_020721745.1 Lentisphaera sp.
TCATTGCGAGGAGCGTTCTCTGCGACGAAGCAATCTCCTCGCAACAGGAGATTGCTTCACTTCGTTCGCAATGACACTGGCGCGGGAGACTGCTTCCCTTCGACAGGCTCAGGGCAGGCGTGCCTCGCAGTGACAACTTGTAACAGGAGATTGCTTCGGGCGGGTACGCCCTCGCAATGACATAAGGAAACGGTATGCTCACCCTCCACCTCACCCTCACCAATAACCAAGTCAGCGTACGCGCCAATGGGAAGGAAAGCCACCAGTTTTCCCTGCTGGATTTGAGTCAGTCCGAGCAGGAATGGAAGGACTTTTACAAGAACCCGCGTGCCTACGGCGAGAAGTTATTCAACGCGCTGTTCAGGGACTTGGCGAAGATTGAATTTGACGCGCTCTCCAAGCAACCTGAGCGGACAATTGTACTGGTGCTGGAGTCGCCTGACCCTTCGACTACGCTCAGGACGAGCCTGGATGGCGTGGCGTGGGAATACGCGTACAACAAAGCGGCAAAAGCATACGTGGTGGAGGATTGCGCCTTCGTGCGCGCCTTGCCAGAGGTGGAACGCCCTGCAAACGGAAGATTGAAAAACGAAGTGGATCGCGTGCCGCTGCTGTTCATCCCTGCCAACCCGCTGGTAGATGAGCGCGGCGAGCCGATGCGCCCGTTGAAACTCGAAGCAGAGCGGGATGAAATGACGCGCCTCATCAAAGCGAGCAATGCACCTTTCGATATTTTTGAAATGCGGCCGCCTACGCCAAAGAAATTACAAGAGGTTATGGCGGATTCAAGATTTCGTGAGGGGTTGATTGTTCATTTCACGGGACATGGCGGTTTGGACGATGGCGGCGCGATCCTGTTGTTCGAGCGCGAGAACGGGGCGTCGAATCCGCTGGAGGCGCGGGAGTTCGTGAGGGAGATCAAGGATAAGGCGTGGATCGGCTTCTTGAGCGCATGCCAGTCCGCAGTCCCAGAGCGAACCGAGTTTTCCAATCTGGCGCGGGAACTGG
>DYMC01000140.1:0-1079 GCA_020721745.1 Lentisphaera sp.
CCGTCCCATCCATCCACCCATCCAGCGTTCCAGCCATCCATTCTTTATCGCTGGCCACGCGCTTCCTCCAATTGTGATTTTCCAAAATGGAGCTATCTTATGCGCAAGAGCAACGGGATATCCGCGCTGCGGACGGCGATGCCCAGCAATTCATAAAAAGGAGATGGAAGCCATCATGGAGAAGTTGTTTCTAGGAATTCCGAAGGGGAGTTTGGAGAAAAGCACGGTCGAGATGTTCCGGAAGGCAGGATACAAGATAAGCATTCCGGAGAGATCGTATTACCCCAGCATTGACGATCCCGAGATAGACTGCATGCTCATAAGGGCGCAGGAGATGTCGCGATACGTCGAGGAGGGCATACTCGACTGCGGACTGACCGGGAAGGATTGGATAATCGAGAATGGCTCGGATGTGGTGGAGGTTGCCGAACTCGTCTACGGAAAAGTCGGTCGCGCACCGCTCAAGTGGGTGCTCGCCGTCCCGGAGAACTCCAAGATTAAATCCGCGAAAGATCTCGATGGCAGGAGGATCGCGACGGAGGCGGTGGGGCTCACGAAGAAATACCTCAGGAAACATGGTGTGAAGGCGAAGGTCGAGTTCAGCTGGGGGGCGACGGAGGTCAAGCCGCCGCGCCTTGCCGACGCGATAGTGGAGATCACCGAGACAGGCTCCTCGCTCCGTGCGAACAAGCTCAAGATAATTGATGTCCTCTGCGAGAGCACCACACGCTTCATCGCGAACAAGGACAGCGTGAAGAACGCCTTCAAAAAGGAGAAGATAGACAAGCTCGCCCTCCTCCTCAAGGCCGCCCTCGGAGCCGAAGGCAAGGTCGGGCTCATGCTCAATGTGCCGAAGTCCAAGCTCGACTACTGCCTGAAGAGGCTCCCCGCCATCGAGAGGCCGACAATATCGCCTCTCGCCGAGGATGGCTGGTTCGCACTCAACACCATCGTTGATGAATTCATCGTCAGAGACCTCATCCCCGACTTGAAGAAGGCCGGCGCAACGGGCATAGTGGAGTATCCGCTGAACAAGATAGTGGCGTGAGCCTGAGCCCTGCCCACCGTGATTTGCAATT
>DYMC01000140.1:1179-6234 GCA_020721745.1 Lentisphaera sp.
TAGCCCGTTTTTCGTGCGAAATTTGGGCTAGCTTCTGAAATAATGTTTCAGGAAGGCTCCGGTGTGGGACTTATTGCTTCTGGCGACATCCTCGGGAGTGCCTTCCGCGACGATTTCCCCGCCGGCGCTCCCTCCCTCCGGGCCGAGGTCCAGTATCCAGTCCGCTGTCTTGATTATCTCCAGGTTGTGCTCCACGACCAGGATGGTGTTGCCGAGGTCTCTCAGCTTGTGGAGAACATCGAGCAGCTTGCTCACGTCGTCCACATGGAGGCCTGTAGTCGGTTCGTCGAGTATGTACAGCGTGTGTCCCCGCGGGGTGCGCGAGAGTTCTGTCGCAAGCTTCACCCTCTGCGCCTCTCCGCCGGAGAGAGTCGTGGCGGCCTGCCCCAGATGTATGTAGCCGAGTCCGACATCGAGCAGTGTCCTGAGTTTCCTGTGCAGAGGCGGGATGTGTTTGAAGAATGTGCATGCCTCCTCGACGGTCATTTCGAGGATGTCGGCGATGCTTCTCCCCTTGTAGAGGACGCTCAGAGTCTCCCGGTTGAACCTCCTTCCGCCGCATGACGAGCAGGTGACATAGACATCGGGCAGGAACTGCATTTCGATCTTCTTTATGCCGTCTCCTGCGCATTCCTCGCATCTGCCGCCCTTCACGTTGAAGCTGAATCTGCCTGGCTTGTATCCTCTCGACTTCGATTCGGGGAGTTTCGCGAATATGTCTCTTATGAGGGAGAAGGCTCCTGCGTATGTCGCCGGGTTCGAGCGCGGTGTCCTTCCGATCGGGCTCTGGTCTATCACTATCGCCTTCCCGAGATGCTCGAGTCCCTTGATCGCCGCATGTTTCCCCGGGATTTCGGTTCCGATGCCGAAGTGGCGGTCCACCGCCACGCGCAGAGTCTCGTCCACGAGGCTGCTCTTGCCGGAGCCCGAGACGCCTGTTACGCAGGTGAAGGTGCCAAGGGGGATTTTTACCGTTATATTCTTGAGGTTGTTGTGCCGGGCATTCTCTATGATAAGGAATTTGCCGTTCCCGGGCTGTCTCTTCGGGGGCAGGGGGATGCTCTTCGCGCCCGAAAGATATGCGCCCGTGAGGGATCCGGGAGTTTTCTTTATCTGCTGTGGAGAGCCCTGTGCGACGATCTCCCCGCCATGGATTCCGGCGCCAGGTCCGAGGTCAATCACATGATCCGCGCTCTCGATAGTCTCAAGATCATGCTCCACCACCACCACAGTGTTGCCTGCATCGCGCAGCCTCGTGAGAGTCTCGATGAGGCGGATGTTGTCGCGCTGGTGCAGGCCGATGCTGGGCTCGTCGAGTATGTAGATGACTCCGGTCAGCCCGCTGCCTATCTGCGTGGCGAGTCTGATTCTCTGGGCCTCTCCTCCGGAAAGCGTCGCGCTCTCGCGGTCGAGGGTCAGGTATGAAAGTCCGACATCGGAGAGGAACTTGAGCCGGTTCCTTATCTCCTTGAGAATCTCCTTTGAAATCTTCCGCTCCTCCGCGTTGAACTTGAGGGAGTCAAGGAATCCGGCGCATTGCTCGACGGTCATAGCGTTGAACTTGTCAATCGAAAGTCCACCCACCGTGACAGCGAGGCTTTCTGGATTCAGTCTCGCCCCTCTGCATCCGGGGCATTCGACCCTTCTCATGTATTTGCGGAGGCGTTCGCGGACATCCTCGCTTTCAGTTTCCGACATTCTGCGCTCGAGGTTCCTGATTATTCCCTCGAAGGGCTTGGAGAGCTTGTGCATCGAGCCTGAGCGCCAGTAGTCGAATTTGATCGGCTTCTCGCCGCTGCCGTATAGGAGGACCTTGCGGACATCCTCCGGAATGTCCTTGAACGGGATCGCTGTCATGTCCGGCAGGTCGAAATGCTCCGCTATGCAGTGCAGGAGGTGCTTGTAGTAGATCATCAGCCTCCGGGGCCCCCTTCGCCAGGCCGGTATCGCCCCCTTCCTGATGGGCAGGGACGGGTCGGGGATGACTAGCTCCGGATCGAAGACCAGCTTTGTGCCGAGGCCGTTGCATTCCTGGCAGGCTCCGTAGGGGCTGTTGAAGGAGAAATTTCTCGGCAGGATCTGCCCTATGCTCGTTCCGCACGAGGCGCAGGCGAGCTTCTCGCTGATCTTCTCCTCGTTCCATTCGGACGATCCTGGCTTCTTCTCGACGAGCACCACGATATGCCCTTCGCCGCAGCGCAGCCCGAGCTCTAGCGAATCGTTGAGGCGGGACTTCTCCATCTTCCCGGTCACAAGGCGGTCAACCACAGCCTCGATGCTGTGTCTCTTGTTCTTGTCCAGCCTGGGCATATCTTCGTCCAGCGCAAAGATATCCCCGTCTATCCTCGCCCGCACGAATCCGTCCTTGCGTATCTTCTCGATGCTGTCCTTCTGCTCGCCTTTTTTCCCCGAGACCACAGGAGCCAGAATCATCAGTTTCAGATCAGGAGGCAGAGACAGAAGTCTTTCGCTTATCGCCTCCGCGCTCTGTCCCTTGAGCTCCTTCCCGCATTTCGGGCAGTGCGGCCTGCCGATGTGCGCGTAGAGAAGCCTGAGGTAGTCGTATGTCTCCGTGGTGGTCGCAACAGTCGAGCGGGGATTAGATCCCGAAGAGCGCTGTTCGATCGCAATCGCAGGCGAGAGCCCCTCGATGTGCTCCACATCCGGCTTCTGCATCTGGTCAAGGAATTGCCTGGCGTATGCCGAAAGGCTCTCGACATAGCGCCTCTGCCCCTCGGCGTAGAGCGTGTCGAACGCGAGGGACGACTTCCCGGACCCGCTGGGTCCGGTTATCACCACGAGCTTGTCGCGCGGAATCCGCACGTCGAAGCCCTTGAGGTTGTGCTGCCGCGCGCCCTTTATGTATATTTCAGAAAGCATGACAATCTCCGCAGAAACCGTCTATCCTTGGATTCATCTCGACACCACCTGCTCGGTGAGCCTGCGCGGCAGACGGAATATCGAGCAGCGCTTGATGAGTTCGTGGCGGGAGAGGACGATGCCGGGCGCCTCGTCTCTCCTCTTCCGCCAGAATAGCGCAGCACTGGCGATGGCGGACTTTCCTTTCTTTATCTCGATTGCAAGCGGCAGCGCCGACGGGATCCTGTTGAGTTCCAGAAGAAAGGAATCCTCCCATTTCCGCTCGGCATTTTCAAGCCTCTCCTCCGTGCGGGAGAAGGATGCTCCATCGGAAAGCTCACCGGGAAGCGCAAGCTCCCTGCCAAGAATGTCTTTCCTGACGATTACCACCCTCCCGTCCAGCTCGTGGCGCGCACAGCTCTTCCCATCCGAATATATCCCCGCCTTTATCTTCCTCCACTTCTTCGCCAGTTCCGGAACGTCGGCCTGCATTATCCTCGTCCACAGCATGTCGGCCTCCTGGTCGGATGCGGCCGCCCCGCAGTCGAGCAGGAAATCCTTCGCCTCCCTGTCGCCTATCTCTCCCTTCACCGACGATACTATCCTGAAGAGCCCGAAGACATCGCGGGGGGAGAGGCTCTTCCGGCATGAGACCCCGTATGCATCAACGATCGCAAAATCGAAGGTGGTCGCATCCACCAAAAGGTTGCCTAGATGCAGATCCGGGTGACGTATTTTCCGCGAGACAAGCTCCTTGGTGAAGGCGGCCAGCGATGAGAGGAATTTCCTCTTCTTGTCCTGGGATTGAAATGCACCGCCAAACCAATACGAATGGGCGTTTGAAAAACCGGAAAGCTCCCTGGTGACCAGAAGGGACCGCGATCCAAGTTTCGCCCATCCGCATGGCTCGACGGTCCTTATCCCGGCGGACTGAAGCGCCTTGATGGACTTGTGCTCGCTCATCGCCTTCGCACGCATCGAGAAGCGTATCCTGTCCATCTTGCCGCTGGGATGATTGTATTTGACATAGTAGTCCCCGAGCTTCCACACCGAGCGGACGCCGTTCCTCTTGACAAGCCTCGCGGTGTCGTCGGACGACAGCCTGCGGAGAGTCCCGGGGAGTCCCTCCTCCGCATTGTGCCAGACCCAGCCCGGCTGCGAGATTGACGATGCTCCGCTCATTTAAGCCCGCATATGGCTGTAACGCTCTTCTCAGGCAGAAGCTGGAAGGTCTCCGTCAGCTCTATCCCATGGGAGGACATATCGAGAGCGTTGAATATCATCTTCTGGTTGCTGAGGAGGAAGTCGCCGAAACCGGGACTGAAGCGGGCATCCTTTGTTCTCAACCCATATTTTTTCGCCGTCGCAGAAACAATGCTTTGCATCTGGTCGGTTGCGGCCTCGACTATCTCTGATCCCGCGGCGTCAAGTACCAGCGCCTCGGTCATCTTCGTCCCGTGGATGTCCGACTCTATCTCTCCTGTTATCTTCCTTCCCGCCGTGGCAAAAATGAGCGCGGCGTATTGACAGTCCGACAGAAACTTCGATATGCTTGCGCTCCTTATCTTAAGCTTGCCGTCGAGAGCCACAGCGGTGTCCTTCCGAGATTCGATCTTCAGTATCCTGTATGCCCCCGAGCATTCGCTGTCGGACAGCGCAAGCGCGACGTTCTCCTCTATCAGGGAAAGCGTGTGCCTGTCGGGATGATCATCCTTGTCGTAGCCAAGCCGCCGGAGTATCCATGTGTATGGAACCTCCACGTGAATGCTTTCAACCCGGTGGATTTTGGAGTCTGGTTTCATCTCAGTCTTCCATCTTGTAGTAGTGCAGGACCTCTTTGCCAGAGAAGCCCCCTTCCTCGATCTCGATTCGGCAGTCGGCAGCGATAACTCCTATACATATATAGGCGAAAACCGAAATAATCAATGCCGCTATAGGTAAGTTCTTCATTTTTCCCCCGGAGCCCACTTCCAGCGGGTAAATATTCACTGAAATGACGGGGTTCAGTGAATATTTACACAACGGATAATCCTTGCCGCCATCAAAAAAAAGAACGCCCTTATAGTTCTCCAGAAAATTTTTCTGGAAAACTATAGGAGAGAGCTGATTGCAAAACTCTTTTTGCGGGCATGGCCCCGAGGCCCTTTGGGCTCGGGATCTTACGACAAGCATGCCCCTCCACGCCGATTTTCGCGA
>DYMC01000350.1 GCA_020721745.1 Lentisphaera sp.
GTCGAGTGGGACGAACAGGCACTCAATGAGCGACGACTCGAACTGATGCAGCGTGAGCCGACAACCCGCTACAGCGACCAGGGGGTGATCGCCTTGGACGACACCCTGATCGACCACGACGGCAAGTTGATCAAGGACGTGGGGTGGTTCTGGGACCACGCCGAGGATCGTGCCAAGATTGCCCATGATTACCTGTTCGTCAACTATGTGTGCACCAGCGGCAAGCACTACCCTCTGGAGTTCCGCCGCTTCAAGAAGCGGGAGCAGTGCGAGGCCACCGGCGAGACGTTCCAGGACCACACGGTTTTGTTCTGTCAACTCGTCGATTGGGTCTGCGAGCGGGAAATTCCCGGCGATTTCACGTTCGACAGCTATTTCACCCACGCCGACAACCTCAACCACATCCACTCCAAACAAGACAAGCACGGGCGACCGCGCGCCTATGTGGGCGATCTGAAATCCAATCGGAGACTGCAATGGAAGGGGAAGGAGTTGCGGGCCGATGCCCTGGCGGCGAGCATTCCGCCGGAGGACCGCAAGGAACTCCGCCGCGGCGATCAACGGCAATGGTACTTCACCGCCACGCTTCACATCCCCAAAGTGAATCACAAGGTTCGGATCGTAATCCTGTGGAAACACCGCCGTGACGCGGAACCGTGTAAAATGTTGATCACCAACCGGACCGCATGGGAGGTGTGTCGCATCTTGCGGACGTATCGGCATCGTTGGACAGGCACGGAGACCTATCATCGGGACGGTAAGCAGCAGCTTGGCATGGGAGACTGTCAGCTTCGCGACGGCCAGGGCCAGACCCGGCACATGTACCTGGTGATGCTGGCGTACCGTTTGCTCATGCGTCAACTGCGGCAGGACCGTGCGCGTGAATGGGCGCTCTGTCGGCTGAAGACCATCGGCGAAGCCTGCCGCGCGATGCTGAACGAGACGCTCCGCGCCACCTTGACTTGGGTCGTCCAGCAAGTCCAGGACTACGAAAAGGACGCTAACC
>DYMC01000141.1 GCA_020721745.1 Lentisphaera sp.
AATTATCATAAACTTAAGTAGAAACGCGATTTTCAACTGCTTTTTCTAGGATCATTCCTGCGGCTACGTGCTTCCGTTTTTAGAGGAGCTGGCCGAAATCGGGATGGACATACTCAATCCGGTGCAGCCCGAATGCATGGACTTCGAGGAGGTTCATCGCAGGATCGGAGAAAGGATGTCCTTCTGGGGGACGATAGGCACGCAGAAGGTCCTTCCGTTCGGGACCCCAGAGGATGTGAGGAGGCAGGTCGAAAGGAACCTGCGTATATGTGAGGAGAAGGGCGGCATCTTCATCGGCCCGACGCACATGGTCGAACCGGAGATCCCCTGGGAGAATCTTCTCGCGATGAAGGAGGCGGTGGAGAATTTCAGGGCTTGTTCTGGCCGGTGATTTCGAGGACGCTCTGCCAGACCGGCCCGTCCACGTCGAGCTTCTTGCGCGCGGAGGTGGCGAGCGAAAGGGGCACGTGGACGAATTCGCCGTTGTGGTGCCCTATCATCATCGAGGTTTTGCCGGCGGTGGCCGCATGGACGGCGTTCTGGGCGAGCATTATGCAGAATACGGCGTCGGTGCCTATCGCGTCGCCGCTGCGTATCATGTAGCTCGGATCGAAGTATTTGATGTTCACCTCGGCCGAATTTTTCTTTGCGAATTTCGCAATCTCGGTTTTTAGAAAGATGCCTATATCGTTGAATATCACGTTGCCCGACTTGTCCGCGCCCCTTGCGGCCTTGAAGAATTCCTGGCCTGCGCCTTCGGCGACGACTATGACGGCATGTCTTTTTCTCTCCAATCTTCTGAAGAGGTGCGGCAGGAATCCGTTTTCCCCGTCGAGGACGATAGGGGATTCCGGCACGAAGCAGTAGTTCACGACGGAGTTTGCGAGGGTGGCGAATGCCGCGATGAAACCGCTTTCCCGGCCCATGAGCTTGACCAGGCCGATTCCGTTGAAGGCGCCCTTGGCCTCCGCGTGGGCGGCTTCTATCACGGAGTTCGTCGCGTATACGGCGGTCTCGAAGCCGAAAGATCTGTCGGTGAAGGATATGTCGTTGTCTATCGTCTTTGGTATTCCGACCACGGCTATCGGCAGTTTTCTGCGAAGAAGTTCGTCCGCGAGCAGTCTGGCGCCTCTGAGCGTTCCATCTCCCCCGACGCAGAAGAGCATGTCCACGCCCATGCTGACGAGACTGTCGGCCATTTCTCCTATGTCCTGGTGGCCTCTGGAGGAGCCAAGAATAGTGCCTCCGTGGCTGTGTATGTCGTCAACCACGTCCGGGTCGAGGGGCAGAGGCTGGAATTCGCCATGTCTGGCCAGCCCCCTGTATCCATATCTGATTCCGAGGACGGACTTGAGCCCGTAGCCTGTACAGAGAGTGTTTACCACTCCCTTGATCACGTCGTTCAGTCCCGGGCAGAGGCCGCCGGCGGTGAGGATGGCCGCCTTCGCGTTCCCCGGAGGGAAGAAGACGCGCCTGCGGGGGCCGGCCTTCTCGAGGGAGGAGGCTGCGGGCGATCCGGAGCGGAGCTTCAAGTCGGAGAGGAGGGACGAATCAAGGACGCGATCCTCGTCCGCGACGAACTTGATGCCGCGCAAAGGAGATTGCTCTTCCGGAATTCCTACGGACGCTATTGTGAAGTCGTTTGCATTCATGAGGGGAATATACTTCGACTTTTTCAGATGGCAAGGGGGAGATTCGCGTGGCGCGGCGGGGTGTCGAATATACACGCTCTGCCGCAACAGCCATGGCGCGGCGCGATCATGTTTCGCCCATGTCGTATCCGACGACGAAGTTGCCGGTGATCCTGCTGATCTCCTCGATGCTGCTGAGGCCTTTGCTGAGCTTGATCCATCCATCCTCGCGGAGGGTCTTCATGCCCTTGTTCTTGGCGGTCTTGCGAAGTTCGCTGGACGGCGCGTGCGCGGCGGTCATGTCTTGGAGCTCCTCGTCGAGAAGGAAAAATTCGTATATGGCCACCCTGCCCTTGTATCCGGTGTGATTACATTTCGAGCATCCCTCGCCCTTGTATGCGACCACGTCCTCGGTCCTTATTTTCAGGAACCTCGCTATTTCGGCTCCGATATGCGGGGTGATGTTCTCGTCCTTCGTCTTGCAGTAGGGACAAAGTCTTCTGTCTAGCCCGTTTTTCGCGCGAAAAACGGGCTAGGAAGACGTTCTTGCGGTTGAGTATCCTCAGGCATATAGTCTCTCCGAAGCGAGTCGGCATGATGGATACGCGGAGGTCTTCTCGTCTATCGCATGTATGAGTATCTCGTATTCCAAGTTGTCTATGGCTCTGCCCAGCTCGAGGTTTCCATCGGCGGGGAAGTTCCTCAGCAGGTTGTTCGTCACTGTCTGGAGTTCCTTCGGCTTGGTCTGGTCCTGCCTCTGTATCGTCTGCAGGTCCACCCCGGGCTCGATCAGGTCCTGCTGCGATATCGTCAGGAACCTGGCCTCTATGAGCACCTGCCTTATCTCGCTGTCGAACTCCCGCAGAAGCTTTTCGACCACCCTTATGTTCTCGCGGCTGTTCTTGACCAGCAGCAGATTCCTGTTCTTGTATATCCTGAACATCGAGCCAGGCTGGTTGAATCCAACAAAGCTCGCAAGCGCATCGTCAAGCTCGTCCGCCCCAGTTGTTCCAGCGCCGAATCCGGCATCCCCTCCCGCGCCCCCACCGGCGCCACCGGCCACCGCGGAGTCCTCGCCTATCACCGGTATCAGACCGCTTTTCAGCTTGAATATGGCTGTCTCGATCTTCGGGCTGGACTCGTCGCTCTCCGTAGCCGCGGTCACCCATATTACATTGTCGCTCAGATGAAACGCGATGCCCATGTTGCGGGCGATGTAGCTGAGAACCTCCTTGAGCGGCACGTCTTTGACCTTGACGGTGAGAGCCGTCTGGGAGCTGAGCGCGTTGTCGGCTATGATGTTCAGTCCCTCTATCCTGTCCAGGGCCAGCACCACGTCCTCGACGCTTGCGCCACTCAAGTCCATGCTGACCGGGCGGTTGACTATCTCCTCCATCGTCCCGACAGGGATGACGGGCGTGGTGTCCTCCCCGTCTATGACAAGCTGCTGTCCGTATGCCTTGGGATAGATCAGCCTGTTCTCGACATCCAGCATCGCCCTGCGTTCGGTCTCGAGCTGTTTCCTGTCGAGCTCCTTTTGTATCAGTATGTTCTCAAGCTCGGTTATCTTGTCGCCGACCTTCTGGAGCGTGGACTGCCTGCCCTTGAGCGGGAGCAGGCATTTGAGCGCTGAACTGTAGTCCCCCTTCTCCTGCAATGAGACCGCCGCTTCCAGCATCTGTATCTGCAGCGATTCCGGGACCTCGGCCTCCTCCACCGCCGCCGCCACTTCCTCCTGCGAACTGTTCACGCAGGACTGGAAGACGGGGATGCAGGCCAATGCGACACAAAGAAAGAAGAAGGGAAAGGCTTCTCCTCGTGTTTCCGGAAACTGCCAATTGAAAAATCATCTGATGTCTCCTGGTTCGGTTCCCACACCCCGTCCTCCCACTTGCCTTTGCTCATGAAGAAATTGCCGGCGAACCCCACGTTGAGCACTGGCGCTGCGGAGTTGGGAATCGGCTTGCCCGGCGAATATTCCTTTATCCTCTTCACATGCCAGAAACAGCGGATCACCGGGAACAGCGTCGGGTCGTAGCCCTCGCCAAGAGCATGCGTGCCGTCATCACCCTGGAGCAGTTGTATATTCTTGAGCTGGGCCCATGTGTAGGGGGAACTGAGACCCGAGCCCGTCAGATTCCATGTGCATTCCGCGTCGCTGAATTCGTAGAAGTAGCTGACATTGCCGACTTCCGTGTTGGGATTGACGTTCAGCCCCACGTTGCCCTCGCGGTCGTAGGCGGTGGAATGCTGCTCGTCTATCCTCGCCAACCAGGCATTCGCCGGGGTTTCCCTGTCGTTGCCGTCGGACGGGCACTGGAATGACTTCGTCGCCTTGATGTAGTCCGGGTAGAGGAGGGATATCCAGCCAACGTCCTTTTCGGCATTGTCCCCCTTGTAGAGATTCATCGCCAGGCCTATCTGTTTCAGATTGGCCATGCAGGCGATCTCCCTGGCCTTCGCACGCGCGCTGTTGAGGACGGGAAAGAGAAGCCCGGCAAGTATCGCGATTATCGCGATCACAACCAGAAGTTCGATAAGTGTGAAGCACGGCGAAGCAAGCGGAACGGCCAAACCGTTCCGGCTCAGCTTGGATCGAGTATTCAATTGCCTGCCCCCTGCTATAATTCACAGGCTTCAAATGTAGCACCAACGCGCTGGATTCGCAAATTATTGCATCGAGAATCCCCCAAAAACGAAATTCAGACTGGCAGCGATCTGGCGCGGAGTTTCGCAGGCGGCCCGAGTCCTTTGCGCCGTCCCGGCGCAAAGACGGCGCAAAGATGCTTGCTGGATACATACCATGCGTCAAGGTGAAATCGTCCCGCCCCCCTTCTGCGAGGCCAGCCCATGCACTGTCTTCTCCCAGTAGAATGGCCTGGTGAAGAGCTGCAGCAGCCCCTTCCACGCCCCAAGCGATATGAGGACCCAGTAGAACGGCATCAGGAAGCAGAACGGAAGCAGGGCGTAGTAACGCCTCTTGAGACACGCCGCGAAATGGTAGAGCACGAAGAGGACGTTGGCGCAGACCAGGACGCAGCCTATCGAGAAGAAGACCATCGAGACCGTTGACCAGAACGGATCCTGATCCACCCCGACGTAGAGCAGAGGCCAGGCCTTCACCTGCCTTCCCAGTATCTAAATCCCCTCGTATCCCTCCATCGCGGTCTTCCTGATCATCCCGTGGAGGCTCTGCCCGTTGAGGACTCCATGGACAATGAGAGCGGAGTAGAATATCCCTACGATCCAGTAGATGACGTTGATTATCATCATAAAAGAGCTTGCGCCTACGCACATGTAGAAACCGAAAGCGCCCCAGAGACCAAGCCCCCTCAATGTCCGCAGCGGATGCCTCATGTGGGCCAGATGCGTCCGCATGAAGCCCTTCACCCACCTGGATCTCTGGCGTATCCAGTTCCAGAGACGGGAGTTCGCCTCCTCCCAGGTGGTGGAGTCCAGCAGGCAGGTCTTGTAGCCTTTCGAGTAGATGCGTATCCCGAGTTCGCAGTCCTCCGTCACGTTGAAGGGATCCCAGCCGCCAAGACGCCTCAGTATCTCCGTCCGGAAGTGGTTCGATGTCCCGCCCAGCGGGATGGGAATGTTCATAATCTCCAGTCCCGGCAGAAGCAGGTCGAAAGTGGTGCTGTATTCAATTGTGAAGAGGCGCGTGAGCAGGTTCTGCTTCGGATTGTAGTAGTTGAGCTTCGCCTGCACGCAGGCGTAGTTCCCGGGAAGACGCCTGAAAAGCGCCACGGCCTTCCTCAGCTGGTCCGGCTCGGGCCTGTCCTCCGCATCGTATATCACGCAGTATTCCCCCCTCGCCTCCTCCAGACCGAAATTGCAGGCCCTCGGCTTTGTCTTCGGCTGGCAGTCCGGAATCACCATCCTGCTGAAATAGCTTGGCAGACGGCATAGCTCCAAAACCGAAATCGTCGCCTCGTCGTCCTCCTCCAGAAGCAACTTCACGTCAAGCTTCTCCTTCGGATAGTCCAGCATCTCGATGCGCGAGACAATCTTGTCCGCTATGTTCGCCTCCTTGTAGAGCGGAACCAGAATTGTGTAGACCGGAAGCCCGGAATCAGGAATGGCAAGCATCTCCGCCGGAGAGATTTTCTTCTCCCCTCTGCCCGCCAGCGACACGACCACCGCGGCACCCCGGAACAGCGCCGCGCAGAAATACCAGAAGGAAACATAGAGAGTGAAAAGACAGAGCGAGACATCCCAGCGATAGGCGAGAATCAGAAGAAGTGTGGACAGCAGGACAGTGTAGAACACAACCTGCCACCAGGCAAACGTTGTGTTGGCGCAGTAGCGTCCGTGCCCGGACACAAATCTTCTGGTCAGATCGTCAACCCTCAAAGCCAGCCCTCGTCGTTCAAACCGCTGATGCACCCCGTGCGCCACCTCCGTGCATCACAAAGTCTCTACTCTAGCACTCCGTGCGTCAAACACAATGTACACAGGCCTGACGAATTGCAGATTTTTCGTTTTATTCCATCCCCGAGGCATTTTTTTTTAATATTTTTCTTCTTTTTTGCGTTTTCCGCTTGCAAAACTTATACGTAGTGCTAC
>DYMC01000351.1 GCA_020721745.1 Lentisphaera sp.
TCCCGGCGAACAACTAACGCCGATTATTTTTTCATCAATCGAAGAACGAGATTCACCACAATCGTCAACACCACCGAGACCAAAATCGAACTCGTGATCGGGAAATAAAACGAGCCATTCTCTCCCTCAATGCGGATGTCGCCGGGCAACCGTCCCAGCGGCAGGCCGAGTTTGGCGGAGAGGTAGAGTCCGCCGCCCACCAGGAAGAGGATGATTCCGCCAAGCATGAGATAACGAGAGATGGTTTCCATGTGCATACTATTTAGCCCCGCGTTCATACGGAGCGGCGATTGTCAGTTCCCCCATTGGATAATGCTTTACGTTGCGCGTCACAAGTTCTGCGCCGACGACAGAAGCGGTCGCGGCAATCAACGCATCCGCCAGCTCAATATGATATTTCTGCCGATACTCGTTCAAATATTCCCCTGCAACGCGGGCAATACGTTCGTCCACGTCAATGATCGTGAACAGGTTGAATAACTTTTCCGTTCGCTCCTGCTCCCCGGCGCGCATCCCTGCCAGAATTTCCGCAAGGCTGACGACCGACATCGCAAGGACCTCGCCGTCAAGGAGCATCTGGGTGAAATACTCCAGCGCCGCGCGGTGACCGTGGAAATGGTCAATCGCAATATCGGTGTCAATCAGTTTCATCTTCCTCTCCCCTCATGCGATCCACGCGATATCCTTTACGTATTTCGCGCACATAACGTATCGCGTCGGCAGAAAGGTCGGTTCGGTCGGCCCACATTCCAAAACTCTCGGCCAGCGCCGCGCGAATCTTTTCGATTGGCGTCACAACCAGCCGCCCCTGTTTGTCAATCGTGATGGCTACTTCCTGACCCGCAGGCAGAGCCTTTCGGAATTCAGCGGGAATGCTCAATGTGTATTTTGGAGTTATTTTCGTAACAACCATTCAAGCCTCCATTTCCATGCCATTATAAAACTACAATAACCTCGGCTGCGTCTCATCGTTATACTCCACGCCCAGATGCTCATACGC
>DYMC01000142.1 GCA_020721745.1 Lentisphaera sp.
ATCAGCCTCATTTTTCACCTATTGGGTTAATTGTTGCATCTTGAAAAGAATTCATTCAACTAATTATACCACAAATGGTTACAAAAGTCAAGACCCCCTTTTATCTTTTTTCTGTCACTTTTCCAGGTGATTGACTGTTTGGATATAACGTTCTACGGTTTTCCGGTTTGACGGTTTGCCGGCCTGGCGGCTTCAGGCGCTCCCAAAGCCAAGGCTCTTTGCGCGATGTCTTTCCTGTGGAATTCGCCCTCCCAGCTTATCATTGACACGGCCTTGTATGATTTTGAAATCGCGTCGGGGATGTCCCTGCCGAGGGCGGTTACTGCGAGGACTCTTCCGCCGCTGTTGACGATTTTGCCATCGCGGAGGGAGGTTCCGGCGTGGAAGACGATCGCGCCACTGGCCTGGGCATCGGCGATACCGGAGATCTGGAATCCCTTCTTGTAGCTGCCGGGGTAGCCGCCGGAGACCATGACCACTGATACCGACGGGCGTTCATCCCAGAGGAGATTCACGCCGGAGAGCCTTCCATCCGCAGCCGCGAGCATGGCATCGAGGAGGTCGCTTTTCAGTCTTGGCAGCACGGCCTGTGTCTCGGGATCGCCGAAGCGGACATTGAATTCGAGGACCATGGGGCCTTTTTTGGTCACCATGATCCCGGCGTAGATGATTCCGCAGTAGCCCAGCTTCTCCTCCTGTATTCCGCGCAGGAAGCGCTGGAGGACAGTCTCGTCTATTTCCGCCATCAGGGACCCGGTGACCACCGGCGCGGGCGAATAGGCGCCCATGCCGCCGGTGTTGGGGCCGCTGTCGCCGTCCCCTGCCCTCTTGTGGTCCTGCGACGAGGCCAGCGGGACGATGCAGTTGCCGTCGCAGAGGGCGAGAATCGAGGCTTCCTCTCCGAGCAGCATCTCCTCGATTAGGACTTTTCTGCCGGCGTCGCCAAATTCCCCTGAGAAGCAGGACTCGATGGCCTTTCTTGCATCTTCGATCGTCTTCGCCACGATGACGCCTTTTCCGGCGGCGAGGCCGTCAGCCTTGACGACGATTCCGGCCCGGGGATCGAAATTGGCGTCCAGGTGCGACAGCGCCTCGTTTTTGTTTTCAAAGACATTGAATTTCGCTGTTGGTATCCCGTTTCGGTTCATGAACTGCTTCGAGAATATCTTGCTGCCCTCGAGAGCGGCCGCGGCCTTTCCGGGGCCGAATATTTTGAGACCCTGCTCCTTGAAGCTGTCGGCGATCCCGGCGCAAAGCGGAACTTCCGGGCCGACGACGGTCAGTCCGATCGAATTCTCCCTTGCGAATTTCGCAAGGGATGCGATGTCAGCGACGGGGATGGGGACGCATTCGGCCACGGATGATATTCCGGGGTTGCCCGGAGCGCAATAGATTTTCCTGGCGAGAGGGCTCTGGGAGAGTTTCCAGCATATCGCGTGCTCGCGGCCGCCGCCGCCTACGACAAGGATGTCCATATTCAAGACCTTTTTCCGGTTCGGTGTTTATATAATGGCGCCAAGTGGTATATATTATCAGCGGAGAAAGGAAAAATGCAAGCCGGGCAGGACAGCTTTTCGATGAAGGACGACAAATTTTCGCTCTATGATTCCCTCGCTCTGTCGGTCACTTTGCTGACGCGCATCCCCATGCCGATGCGCAAGGCTGGCGCGGCGGACTGGAGCTTCACGCCCGCCTTTTTTCCGCTGACTGGCGCATTGACATCGGCCGTATCGAGCATTCCACTGCTGCTCTTTGCGAATTTCGCAGAGGCTCCGACCGGGCGGGCGGAATGCGTCGCCGCTTTCTGCGCGATAGCCTATGTCGCCATAGGCGTCTGGTTCACGAGGGGACTGCACCTCGACGGTCTCTGCGATTCGGTTGACGCGTTCTCGGCGATGGGCTGCGACAAGGCGCGGCGTCTGGAGATAATGAAGGATCCGCATCCGGGCTCCACGGCGGTCGCCGCCCTGGTCCTTCTGCTGATTCTGAAGATATTCGCGGTGTATTGGATGCTTTCCGGGATGCAGGCAGGGGTATCTCTCGCTACTGGGAACACAGTTGCGATGGCGCTGGCGCTGGCCTGCATGCTCTCCAGGCTAGGGATGTCCTTTCTCTCGTATCTGGGCAGATATCCAAGGGAGAACGGCACTGCGGCGATGATAGTGGGGAGGACTTCTTTGCCGGCGACCATCGTGGCGGCTGCGACTGTGGCGCTGTCCGCCATCCTCCTCCTGGATCGTTTTTTCACCTGCGGCCCGTATCTTTGGGTCGCCATCATCGCGGTTTTCGCCGCGAACACGATCTACTGGCTTCTGGCATCCAAGGCGGCGATAGGCGGAGTGACTGGCGACATCCTCGGGGCGTGCTGCGAGACGCTCGAGTGCTCATTGCTGCTTCTTTTCGGGATTTACATCTCCGCCATTCCAGTCGCACCCTCCACCTTCTGAACCCAAACCCCGCTTTCCAGCCCCGACACTGGAAAAACTCTTCTGGCGGCGTAGATTAATGAACCATGGACAAAGAAACCACATCATCGAATGAATCCGTCTTCAAGGGCATCGCCGCGTCAGGTGGTGTTGCGATCGGTCCTGCGGTTGTCTTCTCCAAGGCGAAGATCATCATCGAGGAGAGGAACCTTGCCGCGTCGGACGTGCCCGGCGAGCTCGACCGCTTCAAGAGAGCCCTTGACAAGACCAAGTCGGACATCGCGGGATATCAGGAGAGGCTCAAGAGCGTGCTCGGAGAGAAGGACTCGAAGATTTTCGACGCCCATATACTGCTGCTCAACGACAAGACGCTGATAGACGAGATAGAGAAGCAGGTGCGCACGGACAGGAAGAACATTGAGTTCATCTTCAACCGGACGACGAAGAAATACATAGACACGATATCCTCGATGGAGGACGCATACTTCCGCGAGAGGGCGACGGACATCAAGGACATCAGCGAGCGGGTTCTGCTGAATCTGCTCGACAAGGACGGATCGAAGAGCTCGCTGTCGGACAAGTTCACCGGGCAGAGGATCATTGTCGCCGACGAGATAGCCCCCACCGACATCGCGGAGCTGGACAAGGAGAAGATACTGGCGATAGCCACGGAGTCCGGCGGCAAGACTTCGCACACCGCGATAATGGCCCGCTCCATCGGGATCCCCGCGGTAGTCGGCATACCGAGGGGGCTTACCGACAAGGCGAGGAACGGGGACATAGTGGTCGTGGACGGCTACGTCGGCTCCGTGGTTCTGAAGCCGAGCGAGGCGACACTCAGCCTATACGCCGAGAAGGAGACCCGGGACGAGGAGCTGCACTCCGAGCTTTTGAACGAGATAAGATTGAGGCCCGAGACGACCGACGGCTTCAGGATTCAGATAGCGGCGAACATAGAATATCCCGAGGAATGCGATCTGGCGATCAAATACGGGGCAGGGGGAATCGGACTGATGAGGTCGGAGTATCTGATATTCCGGACCGACCCGCCCCTGATTCCTGGGGAGGACGAGCAGTTCGCGATATACTCCAAGGTAGCTTCATGCATGCAGGGCCAGCCGGTGATAATCCGCAGCTTCGATATCGGCGGCGACAAGATGTGCAAATACCTCAACTACAACGAGGAGCCCAATCCCTTCCTCGGCTGGAGGGCGGTGAGGATATTCCTGGAGCGCAAGGATCTGTTCAAGAGCCAGCTCAGGGCCATACTCCGGGCCAGCGCATTCGGCAACGTAAAGGTCATGTTCCCGATGATATCGCTCGTCGAGGAGGTGCTTGCAGCCAAGGATATCCTGGAGGAATGCAAGTCGGAGCTCAAATCCGCTTCGATATCCTTCGATGAAGGGATGAAGCTGGGCGTGATGATAGAGACACCCTCTGCGGCTCTGATGGCCGATCAAATCGCGCCGCTGGTTGATTTTTTCAGCATAGGGACGAACGACCTGACCCAATACGCTCTCGCGGTGGACAGGACCAATTCGAAGATAGCCAACATGTTCCAGCCGGCGCACCCCTCCGTCCTCTCGCTGATAGACCAAGTGGCGAGGGCCGCCAGGCACAACGGGATATGGGTGGGAGTCTGCGGCGAGATGGCCGGCGACCCGCTCTACGCCGCAATACTCATCGGCCTGGGGGTCAACGAGCTGAGCATGACCCCGTCATCCATCCCCCCCATCCGCAGGCTCATACGCAAGCTGCATCTGGCCGAGCTGGAGGATCTCGCGAGACAAACTTTGATGAACAGGACATCCTACGAGAACCTGGCGCTCGCGGAGAAGCTCATAAACAGGTCCGCTCCGGAAATTCTATCCATGGGGGAAATATGAAAAAAAGCACGGAGGCGGCCAAGGCCGGGACTGCACGGAAAAGACCAGGCTGGGACGAGTACTTCATGGCGATAGCCGACGTGGTTGCGACCCGAAGCAACTGCTGCAGGAGACACGTCGCCGCGGTAATCGTGAAGGACGGGCGCATCATATCCACCGGCTACAACGGGACCCCGAGAGGGGTGAAGAACTGCGACGAGGGCGGCTGCCCC
Organism: Lentisphaera sp.; assembly: GCA_020721745.1. Taxonomy (GTDB): domain Bacteria; phylum Verrucomicrobiota; class Lentisphaeria; order Victivallales; family GWF2-50-93; genus DYMC01. The sequence continues at coordinate 4,525 of DYMC01000142.1, forward strand.
AGATGCGCATCCGATGTCCCGTCCGGGGAGAATCTCAGGGAATGTATCTGCTGCCACGGCGAGGAGAACGCCATAGTCCAGGCAGCCTACCACGGCATATCCGTGAAGGACTCGACCATATACTCCACATACAGCCCTTGCCTCCTATGCACCAAGATGATCATCAACGCGGGGATAAAGGAGGTCGTCTACAGACGGAAGTACCACATGGACTCCGTCGCGGGGGAACTCATGGCCTCGGTGGGGATAAAGGTCCGGCAGATAGAATGAGCCATTCCAGAACCAGGACGCGACAATGAAGACAAATCCCGACAGAACAGAGCTCGCCGCGCGGATGTCGGCGATGGGAGAGAAGGCCAGGATCGCCTCCCGGCGCATGGCAGCCATGTCCACCTTCGACAAGAACAACGCCCTGAGGGCGATGGCCGACGCCCTCGACCACGAATCCGGCGCGATAATCGCGGAGAACGAGAAGGATGTAGCGGCTGCGGCAGACAAGGGTCTTTCGAAACCCATGATCGAAAGGCTCAAGCTCGATTCCAGAAAGATAAGGGGCATGTCGGACGGGCTCCGCCAGCTCATCGAGCTCGAGGACCCCGTGGGGAAAATACTGTCCTCATGCATCCGCCCCAACGGGCTGAAGATAGACAAGGTGTCCGTGCCGATAGGTGTGATCGCCATAATCTACGAGTCGCGCCCGAACGTCACAGTGGATTCCGCCGGGCTCTGCCTCAAGGCTGGCAACGCGGCCATACTCCGCGGCGGCTCCGAGGCGATCAAGTCCAATTCCGCGCTGCTGCACTGCATCAACCGCGCAGGACTCGAGGCCGGCGTGCCGGAAGGGGCGATACAAGCCCCCCCGCCCGGCAGGGAGGCGGTAAACGCGATGCTGAAGATGGACAGATACATAGACCTCGTCATCCCGCGTGGCGGAGAGGGGCTTATCCGCACCGTGGCGGAGAACTCGATGATACCGGTCATAAAGCACTACAAGGGCGTATGCCATCTCTATGTTGACGCGAGCGCGGACCTGGACATGGCCGAGAGGCTGGTCGTGAACGCGAAGTGCCAGCGGCCGGGAGTATGCAACGCCATCGAGAGCCTTCTCATACACGGGGACATCGCCGGAAGCTTCGCGCCAAGAATAGCCAAGGCGCTGTCCGGCAAGGGCGTGGAGCTGAGAGGCGACTGCGAATTTCGCAGGCTGGCCCCATGCGCCATTCCGGCCACCGAGGAGGACTGGTCGGAGGAATATCTTGATCTTGTCCTGTCGGTGAGAATCGTCCCCGACGTGCAGACCGCAGCGGAGCACATCAACTTCTACGGCTCGCAGCACAGCGACGGGATAATCGCGAAGGACCCCGCCGCCGTATCCTACTTCCTGAACCAGGTTGACTCCGCGGTCGTCTACCACAACGCCTCGACCCGCTTCACGGACGGCGGGGAGTTCGGGATGGGCGCGGAGATCGGCATCAGCACGGACAAGCTGCATGCGAGGGGCCCCATGGGCCTCCGGGAGCTCAACACATACAAATACATCGTCTACGGGAACGGACAGTGCCGGGAATAGGGGAGCTAGTGTCCTGCGTCGCAAATACGTTGAATAAAATTCAGAACCCGAAAGGTCATG
>DYMC01000143.1 GCA_020721745.1 Lentisphaera sp.
CTTAATTATCATAAACTTAAGTAAAAAAGCGATTTTCAACTGCTTTTTCTAGGTTGAAGGGAGAATGTGAGGTCCGGGGAGGCGAGCCTGCGGTATTTCTCCGGCAGCCAGAGGTGTTTGAAGCTGGGAAATGAGAATATGGTGTCTCTTCTGAAGTAGTGTCCGATGGAGTTAGCCTCGAGATCAAATGGGTTGCTGGAGACAGCATTTTCGGATGCGCACGTTTGTCGCAGGTCCTGTCCTTTCGAGCCGGACATGGCGAGGAAGAACAGCTGGATTGTGTTGAGCGGGGTTCCCGATGGGGCCTCGACTCTTATGATGCCGGATGTCGGGTCGGTGAAGGTCCAGATTCCTTTTTCCTCCAGATACGTTTCGGCGAAGGCGTGTCCGCTGAGACTTGCCTCCGCCTGTCCGAATTGTCCGCCGGCCATGACCAATCTGGTTCTGAGTCCTGCTGCATTTGCGAAGAAGACATAGATTTGGGCGAAGTTGCTGCACCAGATTTTTCCCCTGCCATCTTTTGCGCGTTTGAACTGCTCCAGGGGGGTCAGTTTCCCGAATTGCGTAGTTTCCTGAGACGCAAAGAGCCAGGGCGGCGACGAGCAGCCATCTTCGCAATGACATGCCGGCGAAGCGGAGCGGAGCTTTGCGATTATCTTTCAGAGTGTCTCAGTAATTGAATGTGAAGACTTTTGCCGCGCCTGTGGCCTTTGCGATTTTCGCACAGAGGTCCTGCGGGACCGGGACGTTCGTTTTGACGACGGAGAGGGCGCTGTTTTTCTCGATGTTCTGCGGTGCCCTGATGTCTATGATGTTTATGTTGTTCTCCCCGAGGGTTCCGGCGATTTTGCCGAGGACTCCGGGTTTGTCGGTGTATTCCGCGAAGAGATTGTTGCCGCTGGGTTCGAGGTAGAGCTTGTCGAAGTCGTTTATTCTGGAGATCATGAGGTTGTTCTCCGTGATGGTGCCTCTGACGCTGGCCTTGCCTATGGCCTTTGATCCCTCGAAGAGGTCAATGGTCATGGCCTCCCCGTAGTTTTTGCTGTCGTCCACGTCGCGGTTGCTGTATACTATGCCTTTCTCCTTGAGGAAGGATTCGGCGTCGGATGCGTCCGGGTAGCTGTCGAAGTCGGGCTGGAAGCTGGCGACTATGGGAGGGAGGAGCCACTTTGAGAATTTTTTGAGCTTTCCGTAGAAGCTGGTCTCGATCTGGTGCGGCTGGTTCATTTCGCCGAGGTAGGCTCTTGCGAGTTTCGCGAGGGCGAATGCGAGTTCCTGATACTTGGGGTCGAGACCGTCGGGGAGACCCTTGTTGACGACGAATGTATTTATTCCCTTTTCGAAGTATGCGCAGATCTGTTCGGCGGCCCGTCTTGCGGCGGTGTCGTTCGCCTCGTATGTGCTCGCCCCGAGGTGCGGCAGCATGATGTCGGCGATGTCGGCGCAGGTCTTGGGTCCGGCCTCGTCCTTCGGATAGACGTCGTTGCAGAAGAGTATTCCTTTTTCCTTCTTTGCGGCGCGGATGTCGTCCTCGTTCACTATTCCGGCCCTTGCGCAGTTGAGCAGGACGGCGCCCCTTTTCATTCTGGAGAGGAGTTTTTTATCCACCATGCCCTTGGTTTCCGGGGTTTGCGGGACGTGGAGGGAGATGAAGTCCGACTTGTCGAATATGTTTTCGACAGTTGTGAGGGAGACTCCGAGCTGCTGGGCGAGGTCCTGGGAGAGGACGGGGTCGAAGACGAGGAACTTCATGTCGAAGCCCGAGAGTCTTTTCACCACGAGCCTGCCGATGTTTCCGAGTCCGATTATTCCGAGGGTCTTGCCTGTCAGCTCCCTGCCCATGAATTTTTTCTTTTCCCAGTTGCCAGCCCTGGTGGAGATGTCGGCTGGGACGAGGTGCCGTGACGCGGCGAGCATCATTGCGACGACCTCCTCTGCGACGGCATTGGCGTTGGCTCCCGGCGTGTTCATCACATCTATGTTTTTTTTTCTGGCGTATTTGCAGTCAATGTTGTCGAAACCGGCGCCGGCTCTGACCACGAGTTTGAGTTTTGGCAGGAGGTCTATTATTTCGGGTGTGACTTTTTCGCTTCTGACAATCATGGCCTCGGTGTCCTGATTTTCCTTTGCGAGGGCGGATATCTCCTTGTCTGCGTTCTGGACGACCTTGTATCCTTTTGGTGCGAGGAATTCGGCTGCGGACTTCTCGAGTTTTGTCGGGATAAGGACTTTTTTCATTTTCAGGGCTCCCCGTTTTTTTTTGGATGAGGATGGAATCTACATTTGGAAAGCGATTTTTCCAGAAGGGATCTTGAAAAAACGGCCGGGCCGTGTAGATTCCGAGCTTTCGATTCTCTCGTCGGTCCCCTGATTCAGGCTTGACGCCGGCGGGAGTGAAGATCAATCCCAAAAAAGGAGCAAGGGATGCAAGTTCGAGCGAAACACAAACTTTGCAGGAGAATCGGCACCTGCATCTGGGGGTCTCCGAAGTGCCCCAGCGCGAAAAGGCCATACAAGGCCGGCCCGCATGGAAAGACCGGTCAGAAGGAGCTCTCCACCTTCGCGGAGCTGCTTCTGGAGAAGCAAAAGCTGAAGGCGTTCTACGCGATGACCGAGGCGCAGCTGCGGCTGGCCTATCAGGAGGCGAAGAGGAGCAAGGTCCAGACCGACTTCAAGCTGCTGAGGAATCTCGAATTCCGGCTCTCGTCGGTAGTCTACAGGGGCGGGCTTGCTCCGACTATCTTTGCGGCGAAGCAGTATGTGACGCACAGGCATATCAGGATTGACGGAAAGATAGTGAACCGTCCTTCATACGTAGTCAAGCCGGGGCAGGTGATCTCGATAAATGTCGAGAAAGATCCGGCGATAGCGAGCATGGCGAAGAACGTGAACTGCGAGGTTCCGGCCTATTTCCAGCTCGACAAGGACAACTGCAAGGTGACGATTGCGCGTGAACCGGTCCCCGGCGAGATACCGACCAACGTCGAGGTTATGAGAGTCGTCGAGTTCTACGCGAGGTGATAGTTGGGTTTCCGTCCACAAACCTGAACCCCGTGCGGGTTCAGGTTTTTTTTGGTTGCGTCCCTATTTGGAGGCCTGACCAACTTTTTTATGTGGGCGTCGCTGTTGTCCTCTCCATGGCGATACGAGCTAGCCCGTTTTTCGCACGAAAAACGGGCTAGTGGCATGGGGGGCCAGCTCCTCCAGCCGCGAGAGGATGTCATCGGCCACATCCGGGTCTGCGTTCTCGTCCATCGTTATCCCCGCAGTGGTGTGCATCGCGAACACATGGCAGAGGCCGCTCTCCATCCCCGACGGGACCAGCTCCGCCACGCGCGGGGCGGTGTCTATCATCTGGCATTTTTTTCCACTTTTCACACTTATTGTTGGCATTGCTCCGAATCCAGCGTACCCTGCAATTAGAGTCGGGGAGAGCCATGACATCATTTCCCCGAAAAGTCAATCCTGGGAAAATGAATTCTGAGAATTTCCAGGAGAAATCCGCGTCTCAAAACCGTTCGACCCTCCTGTGGCAGTAGGGTTCCCTCCCCGTTCTCAGATAATATTTGCGATGGTATTCCTCCGCCGGGAAGAATCTGCCAGCGCCGGAAATCTCGGTGGTGACCTTCAATCCCTTTCCCTTCAGAATCCCGACCAGCTCCTCCACGGTCTTCCTCTGCCCGTCGTCAACGCAGAAAACTGCCGAACGATACTGCGTGCCGACATCCGGCCCCTGCCTGTCCACCTGCGTAGGATCGTGTATCTCGAAGAAAATCTTCGCCAGCGCCCTGAAATCAACAAGCTTCCTGTCGAAGACCACCATGACTGTTTCGGCATGTCCCGTCTTCCCGGTGCAGACATCCTTGTAGCTCGGATTGTCCTTCGCCCCTCCCATGTATCCTGGCATCACGTGCAGGACACCTTTTTCGTTAAGGAAGAAATGCTCGACTCCCCAGAAGCAGCCTCCGGCGAAGTATGCCGTCCCGATCCGGTCCTTGGGAACAAATTCCATCGAGATCGAATTGACGCAATGGCGCGTGTCCTTCGGTGTCAGCTTTTCACCTTTGAAGACGTGCCCCAGATGGCCTCCGCAGCGCGAGCATAGTATCTCGACCCTCCTGCCGTCGGGGTCGGGCCGCCTCGAAACCGCACCTGGAATCTCGTCGTCGAAGGCGGGCCAGCCGCAGCCGCTCCTGATCTTGTCATCGGACCTGTATAGACCCTGCCCGCATTGCCGGCAGACATAGACTCCGTCATCGAAAAAATCGCAGTATTTCCCGGAGAACGGCCTCTCCGTCCCCTTTTCCACGATGACCTTCCTCTCCTCCTCCGTCAGTTCGTTGAGCTTTATCTCCATGGCGCAGACCTCCCCTGCAAGGCATAAAAGCAAAAAAAATGTCGCCCGACAGGCCATTTGCAGAATACCAAGATATATTATCCCAAGACACTTCCCTGCTAGTGTAATGTTGGCAGGTGAAATTTTCAAGCGCAATTCACGTTCGGACAAGCATAGCCTGCAGGAAGGTCGCAGATGTCGGCATCATCCATCTTCAGAAAAAGCGGCGGAATATCGCTCGCTATAATCATATGCAGAGTCCTCGGGCTGCTGCGCGAAGTCCTCCTCGCAAAAATATTCGGCGGCGGCATGCTGATGACGGCCTGGGGGCTCGCCTTCATGGCTCCCAACCTCTTCCGGAGGCTTTTCGGAGAGGGCGCCGTAGGCACCTCGATAGTGCCGATAATCTCCTATTCCATGGAGAAGGACGGACGAGATGTGGTGAGAAGAAAGCTCGGGGCGATATTCCTGTCGCTGACAGCCCTGCTTCTCGCCCTCTGCATCCTCTTCTCCGCACTTGCACTGCTGCTGTCCCGCTTCGCGAGCGCAGACCGCGTCCGCATCGCCCTCGAGCTGATGCCTCTGCTCCTGCCATATGCATTGTTCATCTGCCTGATCGGCGCATTCTCCTCGGCGCTCAACTGCGCCGGGAAATTCTTCCTCCCCGCCCTCGGGACGCTCTCCCTGAACATCGCGATGGTCGTCTGCCTGATCTTCATCTGTCCGCTTTTTTCGGACAAGCTCTCGATGCTCAAGTCCCTGTCGCTGGCTGTCGTCATCTCAGGAATGATACAGCTTGCCTTCACGGCCGTTCTTCTGAAGGGGGCGGGAATATTCCCCGATCTGCGAATTTCGCAGTTCTGGCGGGAGCCGGTGGTCGCGGAGCTCTGGAGACTGACACTGCCGGGCATGATCGGGGCATCGGCCCTGCAGATAAGCTTCGTCGTTGACCGCTCCATGGCGTGCTGGCTCGGGGACTACGCCGTCCCGGCGTTGAACTTCAGCGACAGGATAATAGACCTGCCGATAGGGATATTCGGCGTCGCCATGGCCAGCGTCGTAGCCCCCGCCCTCGCCAGAAGCGCCGCGAAGGAGGAGCACGACAGCTACCGCGGCCACTTCCTCTCCTCGCTGTCCGCAATGCTGTTTCTCTCCATCCCTGCAGCCGCGTTCATATTCACATGCCGGATCCCTCTCGTGAGGCTTTTCTACATGAGGGGCGCCTTCGGGGAAAGGGAGCTGGCCGAGACCGTCTGGGCCTTGACATTCTACAGCGCGGGGATACCATTTTTCTGCTGCGTGAAGATAATCGCGTCGGCGTTCCACTCTAGGAAGGACATGAAGACGCCGGTGAAAATCTCCCTGTCCTGCGTCGTCCTCAACATAGTGCTCAACTGGCTTCTGATGTTCAAGCTCGAACAGGGGGGTATCGCATTGGCGACGGTAGCGTCTTCGCTGGTCAACTGCCTCGCGCTCCTGGTGATCCTGAAACGGCGGGAGTCTTCGCTCGCTCTCTCGAAGACCTTCCTCGACCTCCTGCGATTCTTGCTGGCGGCGGCGGCGGCATCCGCTGTCTCGGCCATGTCCTATCAAACATTCCACGCATGCCTTCGAATTCCGCCAAGCCATGTGCCGGCGGACCTCCTCCCGATCGCCGCCTCCGCGGCGATGTTCTCCTCCGTATTTCTGCTGCTCTGCCATCTTCTCGGCTCCGACATTCCATCGGGAATCATGCGCCAGATCGCAGGAGGAAGGAAAACAAAAATCCACTAGCCCCCGTCAT
>DYMC01000144.1 GCA_020721745.1 Lentisphaera sp.
CCCCTAAGGGCACCGCAGTAAGACGAGGTCGGCAGGAAACCCACATCCGCCGCCAGGGCGCCGAGGTCCCCGGTATGGTTGGCGCAGCGCTCAAGCTCGAGGGCCACGGCCCTCATGTCCTCCGCGCGCGCCGGAACATCCATTCCGCTCAGGGCCTCGATGACCTGACAGTACGCGGTTGCGTGCCCGACTGTCGTATCCCCCGCAAGGGTCTCCATGAAGTGGAGGGTGCGTTTGTCAGGGCCTTTTGTAATTGCCCTTTCGACCCCGCGGTGCTGGTAGCCGAGGGCTATCTCCAGATGAAAGACCCGCTCCCCGTGACACTGGAAACGGAAATGACCCGGTTCTATGATCCCGGCATGCACCGGCCCCACAGCCACCTCGTGGATCTCGTCACCCTCGACCCTGAAAAAATTCGTTACGCAGGGAAGGATCTCGCCGTCCTGGGGCCTCGCCCATGCGTCCCTGCCCTGGCGGTAGCACCGGTGAAAACGAAGGGGCTTGAACCATGGATGCCCGGCCGGACGCACCCCCCACTGTTCGGCGATCTCCCTTTCAAAGCAGTTGGCCTGGGGAAGGTTCTTTGTCAGGGCCGGATAGGAATCCTTGACCTCGGTGGCCGCCACCTCGATAACACCTTCCCGTCCATGCGCGATGACAGCCATGAGGGTAATGACGTCGGCAGAGGGCAAAACTGAGTTGCCAAGACGGCATGGCATGCCGAAAAGGGCGGAAAGACGCCCTCCCATGGCCACGGAATCGATCACGGAATCCTCGAATTCCCTGATATTCAGCAGGGGCAGGTCCTTCAGACCCATAACCCCGGCATTTTTCATGCGCGCAAGTTTTGTATCGGACATTATAGGAAACTGAGGCTTCTTATGGCCTCGTCAATCAGGGTGGCAAGTTCAGCCGGCACGTATAGGCCGAGGAAAAGTACGATTACTCCGAGGAACATGCAAGGCAGGATGGAGAGCCATGGTTCTCTGGCGGGTTCCATGTCCCCGTCTTCCCTTACGCCGAAAGCCATCCTGATGCCGATGGAGGTCATCGCTATAAAAATGACGGCCAGAAACAAAAGGTAAAAAAACGTCACGATCCAGTTGCCCTGGTCCATGGCGGCCTTCAATATGCTGAGCTCGCTCATGAAAGTGCCAAAGGGCGGCGAGCCCGTTATGGCGAAGAGACCGCCGATCCAGAGGACACCCGAAACCGGCACAACTCCGAGGACCCCTTTCACGTTAAGGGTGGATTTGGTCCTGTAGGCCGTGAGGATGTTTCCGGCCACCATAAAGAGCATGGCCTTTGTGATGGAATGGTTCACCGCGTGAAGCATGGCGCCGAAGGCCCCGGCCCCGCCGAGACCCACGCCGAGCGAAAGGATGCCCATGTGCTCCACGCTCGAGTATGCGAGCATGCGTTTGTAGTTCACCTGACCGAGGATGAATATGGCGGCGACCCCCATGGAGACCAGGCCGAAGACCACGAGGATCTCCCGTCCGAAAGGCTCGATGCGGGCAGCCGATGCCACCTGAAAGATCCTCAAGATCCCGAGGAATGCGCAATTAAGAAGGGCGCCTGAAAGGAGCGCGGACACGAGTGACGGGGACTCGCTGTGCGCGTCAGGCAGCCAGGTGTTGAGTGGGGCGAGGCCCATCTTGGTTCCATAGCCGACAGCGAGAAAGATGAACGCCGCCTTGAGCCACAAGGGATCGAGTCCTGGGGCCTGTTCCGCTAGCCCCCTCACGGTCAGCGGTATTTCCTGATTTGATGCGGCAACCACGAGAAAAAACACGCCAAGGAGGGCTATGGCTATCCCCACCGAACAGATGAGCAGGTATTTCCATGTGGCCTCGAGGGAACGGTGATGGCGATGGAAATAGATAAGGGGTGCGCTCGTGAGGGTGGTCGCCTCGATCGCCACCCACAAAAGCCCCATGTGCTGGCTCAGGGTGACCATGCTCATGGTGGCGAGAAACAGCAGAAGGCAGCCGGTAAAGACCGCCTCGGGGGCGTTTACAAAAAGGAAACTCGAGACAAAATCCTGCCTTTCGCCGGGCTCCTCCCTTTCGATGTACCCAACGGCATAAACCGACACGGCGGCAAAGAGGGTACTTGTGATCAGCAGAAACAGGGTGCCGAGGGGATCGAGGGCGAACCAGCTTTCCCCGGACACGGCGACCGGCCGGTCAAAAACGGCCAGAAACGAGAGAGACAAGTGACCTAAGGCGGTGAGGACAAGGAGAAGTCGGCGTAGCCGGTCATTGCGGATGACAAAGGCCAAAAGGCCTGCGAGCGAAGGAAGCGCTATCAGGGGCATGACGGGCATGGGATCAGACACCTGTCGGAGAAACGCCTCTTGGTCTCCTCCAGTCCCGCAGGTGGGCAAGGCGCGAGGCGTCTATGGAGTCGAACTCCCTGTTTATGTAGAAAATGACGATCCCCATGGTGAACACGGCCACGAACACGTCGAGCAGGACCCCGAGTTCCACCAGCCAGGGCCTTTCCATCACGATGGAGGCGCCAAAGACGTAAATGCCGTTTTCCATAACCAGATACCCGAGCACCTGGGTGATGGCCTTCTTGCGTGCGATGATGAGAAACAGGCCTGCCATTATGGTGAAGAACGATGCCGGCATGATGAGCGAGGCCCCCGTCAGGCCCCTTGCTCCCGCCGGGAGCACAAGATGGCCGGCCAGCCACAGGGAGCCCACGAGGGCCGCCACACCGAACATGAGGGATGTGCTGTAGCCTACGAAAGGCTCCATCTCCCGCTTCACATCCGTATCCCTGATGGCCCTGAACATGAGCCACGGAAATACAAATCCCTTGAGCGCCATCGTGCCCATGGCCATTGCAGCGGTCTCCGCCATGACCGGGCTCGATCCGGTCAGGTAGGGAAGCACACCAATCAGTATGCCCTGGAACGCAGCGATGTTTATGCACATCCCGAGACGGCTCGAGCCAAGGAGGGCAAAGTTCGTGAGGATCAGGAGGATCATGACCGTATCGATGAGATTCGCCATGCATCACCTCATGACAAGGATCAGCGCAAGGGCTGCAAGCCCCCCGGCTCCTGTCAGGAGCTGCGGAAGGCGAACCAGCCGCAGCCTGGCCATGGAGGATTCTATGACCCCGGTCAGAACGGCGAGGCCCGACATGCCGGACATGAACAGGACGGCATCGATCCACGATGCGGCGCCGAATCCGGGCATGACGCACCCCATGAGCACGGCCCCAAGCACCCAGAGTTTCAGGGCGGAGCCATACTGGATGAAAGCCAGGTCCATCCCGCCGTGGTCAAGGACCATGACCTCATGGATCATGGTGAGTTCAAGGTGCGTATTGGGATCGTCCACCGGGATCCTCGCATTTTCCGTAAGGAAAATGATGAGAAGCGCCGCCGAAATAAGGAGCACTACCGGAACGTTCCCACCCGCGTCCAATCCCTGGACCGACATGACATGAAACATCCCCGACATGGAAAGTTCGCCGGTCTTTCGTGCCACTGCCGCAAGGGCGATAAACAGGGCCGGCTCCGCCAGGGCCGAAAAGGCCGCCTCGCGGCTGGCACCCATGGCCTCGAAGCTCGAGCCGGTATCCATTGCGGCGGATATGGTAAAAAACCTTGCAAGGCCGAGAAGATAGGCAAGAAGCACGAAATCCCCTGGAAACGAAAAAGGCGCGGCCTGCGCACCAAAAGGCACGATGAACACGCACATGACGGTAGCTGCAAGTCCGATGACCGGGCCTGCCTTGAAAACCCAGGTGGTTGTCCGGCTGTACACTGCTCCCCTTCGAAGAAGCTTCATGAGATCCAGATAGGGCTGAAGAAGAGGCGCACCCTTCCTTCCGCCTGCAATGGCCTTTGTCCTGTTTATGATTGACAGGAGAAACGGAGAGAATATCAGCGCGGCAATCGGGAAAAAAAGCGAGCGCATCCCCATTACCTCAATTTCCAAACCAGGATGGCCACGAGCGTGACGGCTATGTAGAGCACGTAAAGCTGGACCCGTCCATGCTGAAGCCACCTGAATCCTGAAAAAAACCTCGCGATACCTGAAAAAACCGGTTCAAAAACAAACTCCCTGAAGGCATCCCCAGCATGGCTGCTGAATGCCCCCCCGGAGGGAAAGATGTCCTGGGGCATCCGCACATCCTCGGAAATCCTGAGGATCTGCCTGAAAAGCCCCGTAAGAGGCTGGGCAAACGAGGACGAGGTGTACTGCATGCGGCCGGTGGGCATGGCATAGCCGCAACCCCAGGTGGGAGCGTCCGAGACCTCACGATTTTGAAGGAGCACGCGCCTTGCCGTCACCAAGGCAATCAAAAGGACGCCAAGACCGATGGACACAAGACTGATCATCAATAAGGGCCCTTCGGCCGACATGAGTCCGGTCAATGCGGCACTTTCTCCAAGGCCCTTCCCGAGAACCCTTACGACAGGGCCGAGGGCATGGAGCATGAGCGGAGCCGCAAGCCCTGTTATCGCGCAAAGCGCCGCCAGGATCTGCATGGGGACGCGCATCAACAGCCCGGCCTCGTGGATAGCGGCACCTTCCACCCGTGGCGAACCGAGGAATATGACGCCGAATGCCTTGGTGAAACAGGCAGTTGCGAGCCCTCCTATCATGGCAAGGCCCGCAACAGTCATGACAAGGGGGATGAACAAATTGGGGCTTCCCTGGAGACCCGCGCCCAATGCCCCCAGATATATCAGAAACTCGCTTGCGAAACCGTTCAGCGGCGGGAGACCGGATATGGCCGCGGCGCCCACGAGGAAACATGCGCCTGTAACCGGCATGGACCTCATAATCCCGCCGAGCCGATCCATCTCGACGGTCCCAGCGGCATGGAGCACCGAGCCCGCCCCCAGAAAGAGAAGCCCCTTGAAAAGGGCATGATTGAGCACGTGAAACAGGGCGCCTCCGAATCCAAGTGCAAAGAGGGCCGGGTTGCCGAAGGCCTCACCCAGGATCCCTACGCCCATGCCCATGGCTATGATGCCGATATTTTCGACACTGTGATACGCGAGAAGACGTTTGAGATCGTGCTGGGCAAGGGCATAAATGACCCCAAGTATCCCTGATGCAAGCCCGATTCCCACCATCGCGTATCCCCACCAGGGATCGGGGCTCCCAAGCAAGGTCAGACTTCGGAGCATGCCGTAGATGCCCATCTTGATCATGACCCCTGACATGAGGGCCGAGACGTGGCTGGGTGCGGCCGGGTGGGCCTCCGGAAGCCAGACATGGAGCGGGATGAAACCCGCCTTTGCCCCGAATCCGATGACCGCAAGCAGGAACAATGCTCCAAAGCCCCACGGGAGGTCCCTCCCATGCGCCGCGAGAAAATCGAAATCCAGGGATGGGGCGTCCCGGCCAAGCATCACGAAAAAGACGAGGATAAAAACCGCGCCCAGATGCGCGGCCACCAGATATGTCCAGCCGGCTGCACGCACCTTTTCCTTCTCGTCCTCGAAAAGGATGAGAAACAGGGGGGCAAGGGACATGACCTCCCAGGCGACCAGAAACAGGACCCCGTTTCTCGCTATTGCCACTATGACCATCGATGCCACAAAAAGATTGAAGAAAAACCAGTGCGCCCCAAGCGGCTTCCTGCCGCTGTAAGGCTCGAGGTACCGGGCACCATAAAGGGCGCATAGCGCAGAGAGGAGAAAGATTGGAACCAGGAAGAAAGCAGAAAGGGGATCCACCTCCACGAAAAACGAGCCATAAGGAACTGACCATGGAAGGTGGATGGATTCGGTGGAGCCGTCGAAGAGCATCCTGATAGTGGACGGCAGCGCGATCAGGCATGCAAGAAAGGCACCCCCAGCGCCCAGGAAGGTCGCGGTGCGTGACCTTCCCCCAACGAGCGAAAGCATACCGCTCAGGAGCAGAAGCGCTACACTTGAAAATATGAAGATCATGGTCACGATTCCTGGGGCCTTCGGGTGTGTGATGCCATGCCGGGGCGGAAGAGACGTGACCCGGGATTTCCGCCTGATCCTGCGTCATGCCCCGGGAAACCGATCGGATGCGTGACAGGATCTTCGAGATGGAGTGACAAATCAGGAAA
>DYMC01000145.1 GCA_020721745.1 Lentisphaera sp.
GGGTTGAAAATCGCAAAAAAGTCGTCAACCCAAAAGGTTGACGGATCAAAAAATATAACAACTTAATTATCATAAACTTAAGTAAAAAAGCGATTTTCAACTGCTTTTTCTAGGATCAACGATTGGCCTGGGGGTCGCGGACGAGGTCTCCAAATTCGTGAGGGCTTATGGAAAAAATTCCTCCAGCGGTTGATCCTGTCTACTACAGCTCCGTCCCCTGGGAGTTCAATATTGTCAGGACAGGTATTGACGAGGTCAGAAGCTATTTTGAAAATCCTAGCCCGTTTTTCGCGCGGAAAACGGGCTAAGGCTCTGCAACGACGAGAAGCGCTTCGTGGAGGAGAGCTTCCGCTCGTGGAATATCGCGCTCCCCTTCGTGGAATTCCAACGATACGGGAAGAATCCGGTCATGGTAGAAGGCAGGCTGCCCGAATGCTCGGCATTCTCCCCAAGTTATATCGAGGGTTTTGACTGCGCCATGATCCACACCGCATTGGGCACATGAGGGGATACAAGAGGAGAAACGGAGGGCAGGATGCCAGTAATCTGCGCCGGGACGGCGCAAAGCGCTTGTGGGTTTCGCCATCTTCCGCAGGAGAGCCGGCGATCCGCCGCCCTCCCGCACCCCGGCAGTTCAACGCGACGCCGTTTTGTCGTAGTTGATTCCCGCCGCCTTGAGAATGGCGGTGAGGACGAAGTTGAACGGCTTGTTGAAATGCGGCAGAAAGTAGACGTCGGTGAACGCCACTTCGAGCAGATTCATACGGCGTTGGATGGCGAGTGCCAGAAAGTATATCACCTCGGAGTGGTTGACGGCCCCGCGCGTGCCGACCTGGGCGCCAAGCAGGCGCATGGTCCCGCGCTCGTAGATGATCTTGAACCTGGTGATGGTGTAGTCCTCCATGAACTCCGGACGGTCGGCATCCTCCACATACACGCTGGCGGCGTCTATGCCGAGAGCCGCCGCGCCCGCCTCGCTCAATCCTGTCGAGGCAAGGTTGTTGTCGAAGACATGGATCGCGTTTGTGCCGGCGACATTGGCGACCTCAACCCCTGAGACGCCGTTTATGGAACTGGCCGCGGCGATTCCGGATTTTACTGCGTTTGTCGCAAGAGCCACCTGGGTGTGTCTCCCGGTGGATGCGTGGAGCATGGCGGCGGCGTCGCCTATCGCCCATACATCCGGGATGTTTGTGCGCATCTGGGGATCCACGACTATCGCCCCGTTTGCCGTCTTCTCGGCGGCGGGAAGCAGTTCCGTGTTCGGCTTGAAGCCGACGCATACTATCACAAGATCCGCCGGGTAGCGTGCCTTGCTCGTCACAACTTCGGCCACCCTGCCATCCCGGCCGGCGAAGTCTATCACCTTTTCGCCAAGAGCCAGGACCACTCCGGATTTCCGGATATCCGCCTCGAGAATATTCGTGAACTCATTGTCGAAATAGCGCGGCACCACGCGTTTCTCGAAATCAATCAGCGTCACTTTCTTGCCTTTCTGGCGATATGCCTCGGCAAGCTCTATCCCAATGTAGCCCGCTCCTATCACAACCACGGAGCCGATACCGGGCTCGTCCGCCTTCTCTATCAGCTCCTTGGCGTGCTGGTATAGCTTGCAGAGCATCACATTCTCCATCTTCATTGATTTCTCCGGCACCCCCGGTATCGGCAACGGCCAGGAGCCCGCCGCGTAAATCAGCTTGCCGTAGCTCTCCGTAAACTCTCGCCCACCGCGCAAATCGCGGACACTAAGCGTCTTCGACACCGTGTCTATTGCAATCACCTCATGCTCCATGAACACCTTCGCTCCCATGTCGCCAAGCTTCACCTCGTTGCAATAGAATAAATCGTTGACATTCTTGACCGTCCCCCCGACCGCCAGAGCGATCCCACAACCAAGAAAACTTATGTTGTCGTTCCGGTCGAAAGCCACAACTTCCAATTCCGGTTTCTGCGCCAGCAAAGTCCGAACCGCCGATGTCCCGGCATGATTGATTCCAATCACCACCACTTTCTCTTTTGCCATTGTCTCGTCCCCTCTTGTTTTTAACTATTCGGCAATGATTATCATTTTCATTTCAGCGAATATAGACGCAGTCAAGATGAAATTCAAGCGGGAATTGAAAAATCCATATCTTGCGTCCTGCATCCTGCATCATATATTGATGAACTCAAAAAAGAGGTGAAATATGGCTCTCATGCAGTGCAGCTTTTTTTCAGAAGTGCTTGGGCTCTCATGTTCGATGGATGTCATTGTCCCGCAGAGGACCGGCGCAGGACAGATCGGGATAAAAACCGCCCAGAGGGAAAAAAATAAATACCCGGTGCTCTATCTCCTCCATGGAATGTCGGACGACCACAGCATCTGGCTCAGGCGGACTTCGGTGGAAAGATATGTGTCGGAATATCCGCTCATTGTCGTCATGCCCGCTGTCGCCCGCAGCTACTACACTGACATGGTGTCCGGGCCGCGATACTGGACATTCATAAGCGAGGAGCTTCCGCAGATAGCAAGAGCATTCTTCCCTGTCTCGGAGAAGCGCGAGGACAGTTTCGTCGCGGGGCTTTCGATGGGTGGCTATGGCGCCTTCAAGATGGCGCTGCGGAATCCCGGACGCTTTGCCGCCGCCGGCAGTTTCTCCGGAGCGCTGACGCTTGACTGGATGAAGAACAACAAGGACAGAAAGGCCGAGATGGAATGCATTTTCGGGAAGAAACTCAAACCATGCGACGATCTTCTGCGAATTTCGCAGGAGCTTGCGCGCAGCGGCAAGCCTCGCCCGCGCCTATACCAGTCCTGCGGCACGGAGGACTTTCTCTACAAGGACAACCTCAAGTTCAAGTGTCACCTCGAAAAGCTCGGATATGATCTTAGCTACTCCGAGCGCCCGGGAATTCACGAATGGGGCTTCTGGGACATCGAGATACAAAAGTTCCTGAAATGGCTGAATCTCAAGTAGAGAGGCAGGGGGCGGTAGTCGCCAGTTGCCGGACCCTGCTCCGCAGGGCAGGCTGGAATGGGTCAACTCTGGACGGAACAAGCAAATCAGGCATGGAGGCAGGCTGTGGCATTGCGGATTGACAAAGAAATAACAAGTGGCTGGATTGACAACAGAACCCGTGGAAAGGTGACTGGAGAACTGATCCTGGAGGGACGCAAGGAAGCAATCAGGCTGGATATGGATGGGAATTGCCATCGGGATTTGGCCGGTTGCCGATGCGAATTCAAAAACAGAGCGCCGATTCGCAACACATCCCTCAAAATCATCCCCGAACAGAAAGGCAAGGTCGGGGATATGACCGCCTCGCGCAGATGCAGAGTGCCGGATATTCCGGTCGAGGAGTTTTATCGTCAGAGCCAATTGCAAAACTCCGGACGCGCAAGCGCGTCCCTCCATTTTTACGCCGATTTTTCGCAAAAATCGGCGTGGAGGGGCATGCTTGTCGCGAGATCCCGAGCCCAAAGGGCCTCGGGGCCATGCCCGCGAAAGGAGTTTTGCAATTACCTCGTCAGAGAAAAATGGGTTTAAAGCCTCCTGAGCATTGGTCAAACGTGCTCTATCTCGAGTGGTTCAGCGAACGCAACGGACGCGTGGTGGTCGAGCTGCCGGACGCCGAAATCAGCATACAGTTCGCATCGGCCAAGTCAGGAAGCGTCCTGGACGATCCCGGGGGCTATGAAAATGGAATGATCATTGCCATCCTTAAGCGAGCAATGACCGGTATACACAAGGCGATTGATCTGGCGGGGAAGGAGGAGGTCGCGAAAGCCATCCCGGAAATCATCGAGGCAGTCCGCGAAGAGCTGTTCATAGTCCGCGAGGAGCTCCTGCAGGAGATGGAGGGACTTAGGAAATGAACCCGGAGGGCGCTCATGGACACTGACAGGATAAAGGCCCTGAACCGCTGCGAAATTCGCAAGAGACCCGGGCAGAAATGTCCTTTCCGGACTGAGCCCCTATCTGCATTTCGGGCAGATCTCGCCAGTCGAGGATGGATACCAGCATGGTGCCCATCAGATAGACTGCCGGATGGGAGACCGCGAATCCTGCGCTGAGCGCGAGAACCCCGGCCGCACCAAGCAGCTCGTTGGGGTTGTGGCGCAGAATCGGCAAGGACACGATTGCGAATATCGCGGCACCGCAGAGCGGGACCGCGGCCTTGGTCCACTGTCCGGCTGGCATGAAGGCGGCGAGAGTCCCGGCTATGACGATTGTAAATATTCACTGAACCCCGTCATTTCAGTGAATATTTACTTGGCGGATTCCTTTTCAAGCGGAGAGCCGTTTGAATATTTCGGATTTGAGTTTAAGTTCATCTGGATATGCTATTTCCCAGAAGCCATGGAGGCATTATGAAGAAGACTATTGTTGTGTCGTTGCTGTGTCTGCTTGCCGTTTCCATCTCCGCGCTGGACGTGGCCGAGAACATTCCCGCAGGGACGAAGTTCGTGGGAAGGTTGGATCTTGCAAAGATGAGGGGGAATAAGTTCTACGCCAAGATTCGCGAGAAGAACAAGGCCGAGATGGACATGGCGTTCGCCCTCTTTTCGCTGATGAGCGGGATGACCTTCGACGAGATAGACAGCGCCTGGGTAATGGGCAAGGGACAGGACGACGGGTTGATACTGATCGAGGGCGACTTCGACATCGAAAGGATAAAGCAGCTCTTCTCATCGAGCCAGAACAAAGACATTGTTGAAAAGGGCGAGGCGCTTTTCGCCGCCATGCTCCCGGACCAGAGGAGGCCGGGGCAGATGAACCTGGGCGTGATAATAGACGAGAGGACTGTTGCCGTGGGGCAGCCTCCGCGCGTCGAGGAGTTTCTAGCCGTCAAGTCGGGGAGGGGGACCGCCCTTGCCTCGCAGAAGGTGGAGACGCTGAAGAAGGACTTCTCCGACGGCAGCATGCTCAAGATAAGCATGCTGGAAATGCCGGAGGAGGCGCACGAGAACCAAATACTTAGGAACATCGTCGCCGGAGAGATGTCGCTCGACATGGAGGAATCCATGGACGTGAAGTTCAGGCTTTTTATGCTCGACGACGAGATAGCCAAGGCCACGGAGCAGATCCTCAACGGCCTCTCCGTCTATCTGCGCCGAACCGACATTCCACAGACGCAGAACAGCGAGGCCGCGAAGATACTGAAGGACGAGATATGCTTGAGCCTGAGCGCAAAATCGGAGGAGAGCGAAGTCCAGATCACAGCGAAAGTCAAGGCGGAGGCCCTGGAGCGCCTCATCGAACTTCAGCCGAAGATGAATTTCCTGGGAGGCAGAAAGGGTGCTGCTTCTAAAAGGCGGGGTGGCAAGGCGGCTGCCGAAGGCGGCAACGCCGGAGAAAACTCCGCCCAGGAAGCCCGGACGGAAGACAAGCCGGAAAAGGCGCAGGAATAGGATTTCCAATGCCAAGACCGTTCTGCAAGAGGATAGTGAGGGGGAATCCCGGCGCGACTTACTTCAAACCGGCGGGAATCCCGATGCGCTTCCTGGAGGAGTCAACTCTCACACTGGACGAGTTCGAGGCGCTGCGACTCGCCGACTTCGATGGATTGTATCAGGAGGACGCCGCGAAAAAAATGGGAATATCTCGCCCGACCTTCTCCAGGATCATAGAGACCGCCAGGAAGAAAATCGCCGACTCGCTCGTCAACGGAAAGGCTCTCAAGATCGAAGGAGGAGCGGTGAAATCCCTCCCTGCAAGCCCCCAGGGGACCCGTGGAGGCGGCCGGGGCAGATGGAGAGGCGGCAGACATGCGCCAGTTGCGAAATCAGATTCTGTGGAATGAGCTTGAATATTTGTCCCAGCACTGTCATGCTACACCTCGATGGATTCATTGGATTATCCTCCTTTTTTGTGAATAAAAAAGACTATTCCGAATCCGTCACCTTTCAACTTTTCAAAATCCTATGGGACGGCTCTGTAATATGATCTTGAAAATCATCCGAGAAAGGCCGCTTAACGTATCCCTGATTCCGTGATGACTTTTTGAGCCACCACCCTTTTTTCAAGTTTCACGATGC
>DYMC01000146.1 GCA_020721745.1 Lentisphaera sp.
AACGCCAGACTTTCATTCAGTCAAGTCTCCAATTTGTTACGCGACTATTTTTTTGATTTTTTTCGGATATGGTTACTAAAAAACAGGGATTTCAGGGAGCTTGCGCTGCCGAGAGCATTTCCGGGCTCATCCCTGAAAAGCAGTCCCACAAATATCCCGGACAGCCTGTTTTCCGGAGAAAGACGGAGAGGACAGAAATTCCGGGAGGATTCTTCGAGAGGCAGATCGAACTCGATGGATTTTTGGCTCTGCGACTGTCGAAGGATGGCGATAGCAGAACAGTGCTTTCGCTTGATGGGCTGATCCAATTGCAAAATGCCGGACGCGGCAAGCGCGTCCCTCCATTTTTACGCCGATTTTTCGCTAAAATCGGCGTGGAGGGGCATGCTCTTGACACGTATGAAATCACGTGTTGCATGCCCGCGAAAAGAGTTTTGCAATTACATTGCTTGTTTGACTATGCTCCTCGCTTCGCGGAACTTCTTGTCAATCATTCCATGTATCTCCAGTGCCAGAGCCCTCCTGTCGCGACCGCCGGGATGGACCGGGGGGAGGACGTCTATCCTGACGTCTATCCTCTTCATCCCGAGGACATTCCAGAAATGGGGGACGAAGGACATGCCGCCATACCAACAGACCTCGTCCGTCTTCATGCCTGGATAGCTTGTGGCTATCGGAAGCACCGGGAAGCCGCCCCTGGCCGGCGCCTCGAATACGCTTGACTTGAAAGGTAGGACTCCATTGGCGCCATCGGAGCTGGTCCCTTCCGGATATACTATAAGAGCCACCCCGTTACGGAGCGTATCAATGAATTTTGCGGTGACATCCGCCGCACTGTGACGGGACTGTCTTTTCATCCAAATCGGACGGCTCACTGCGATCAGCCAGCCGACCAATGGCCACCAGACCAGGTCGGACTTCGGGGTGAAGCGGATCGGGAAGACGGTCGAGTGTGCGATTATGTCGAGGTATCCAAGATGGTTGGATACGACGAAGACACCTGGAGACTGCATCTCCGGAACTCCGTTCAAGGTGACCCTCATCCCGAGGATGCGCGCCACCCCCCTGCCCCAGAAGCGTGTCATGCGGCTGATCAGCCTCACCGAGAGGCGGCGGGGCGGAAGCCAGAGAAAGCAAGTGAGGAATGCTCCAAAGGCCGAATACGCGAGCACTAGAAATATCCTGGAAATTTTCCTGGCGAGAATCATCTCGTTCACTGCTTCATAGAAGAATACGTTTTCACGGCGCCCCTTCAGGCGTAACCACCCGGAACCGGAGCGGAAAAATGCCTGACGTATCTCTCCGGCAGCTTGTGGGCATCAACTATTATGAGAAAATCAATCGTGCCGAACTCCGAATCCAGCGCCGGCGGACCGCATATCTTGCAGCCAATCCTCAGATACCCCTTGAAGAGAGGCGGAATTTTCTCCCTCAACGTCCGCGCCGAGCAGAGGATGTTGGCAATTTGCATCTCGTCAACAGGTGGAAGCAGATATCCCTGCCTGGGGGTGGCGGAAAGGAAGCTGCAGAGTCTGCCGTCGGACACGAAATGTTCGTAGAGCGCCCAGCCCACGGCAGGATCGGTCTCCTCGAGGCTCACACATCCAAGCATGTATCTGAGCTTCGCGCGCCTCATGAGCTCGGCCACCCCGCTCCACAGCAGAGCCATGACCGAACCTGTCCTGAATGCAGGAGACACGCAAGAACGGCCAAGCTCCAGCGACTTCTCCGCTATCGCGTCTATCCCGCGGATGTCGTATTCACGCGACGAGTAGAACCCCTTAGCGGAACATGCGATCGTGCCGAGGTGGAGACGGTAGGTCCCTATGACAGCGCCCAGGGCCTTCTCGATGACGATCAGATGCAGGCAGTGCTCGTCGAATTCATCGCTGTCCCTGCCTTCCCCGCGCGCGCTGTCGAGCCCCTTGCCCTGCTCGACGTTGAAAATCTCGTAGCGCAGGCGCTGTGCCTCCTCGACCTCGTGGACGGTCTCCGCGAATTTTATCCTGAACTGGCCCACTTCGGCGAGGACCGCAGGATGCATCACGTGTCTTGGGAATTTATCGAATGTCAAGTCGTCATCCTCTCAGTGTTGTCCATTATGCATTGACCGGTGGGCTCCGGTCAATATACTTCATTCGCCGGCGAATTCCACCCATTTGATTTCCGCCGCGGCATCTGTCCCGGTATATTGGCTGTTGCAGGCAATGCTCAGATATATCTCGCCAGGGGCCTCGCCCCAGGCCTTCTTGTAGTCCTCGAGCCAGTTCCTCTCCTCCACAATCCATTCCCCGGCCTTGTCGGCCTTGTTCCTGAGCGTGAACCACTTTACCTTGATCGTGCCGCCGCCATAGGCGCAGTTGCCATCGGAGCCGACAGGCGTCTCCGTGTCCCAGCGGTATGACACGCTGCGCTTCGAGAACATGCCGCCGCTGCCGACGTAGAGGCCTATAGCCTGGTCGTCCTTCGCCGCAAACCTGCCATCGGCCCCGGCGGGAAGCTTCACCATCCGCCAGCACCACCTCAGGACGGGGGCGCCGGATGGTTTGAACCCCTTGGGATTACACACGACGCTAGCCGTCGCCTTGTCCGCATCCATGCGAAGAAATCCCTCCTGTCCGTCCTTCTTCACATTGAAGGTCGCCGCGCTGGTCATGAACTTGGTCTCCACGCTCCATTCCTTGGAGAATCTCTTCGCGGCGTCATCCGCGGAGAAGTCGAATCTCCATACCGGCCTGGCCCCTGCTTCTTCTTCCTGCGCAAGCGCCCCTGCGAGGAACAATACGCAGCACGTCGAAAAAAGCACGATTCTGGATCTCCCCGTCATTCAGCCTCCCTGTTGACCGCATATTCCTCGTATTTGGAAATGATGCTGGACACATAGCTCCTGGTCGAGGCGTAGTCTATCCTGCCCAGCGCGTCTCCGTCGAAATCCGGCGGCCTCCACTTGTTCGCCGCCTTTGCACCAGCGTTGTATTCCGCCAGCGCCAGAGCCTCCCTGTCCCTATACTTGCTCCACTTCCTGAGCCCCTTGGCCAGATACCATGAACCTATCTCGATGTTCAGGGCCGGCATGTAGAGGGACGCGACACCAGGAGGACGTGTCCCCTTCGCCTCGGCCCAGTCGGTGGCGGCCCACTCGGGCATTATCTGCATCAGGCCCACCTCCCCGCGGCTCCCGCGCGCGGAACGGTCGAAGCGGCTCTCCCTCCATATCACTGCCTTCACGAGAAGCGGGTCAACACAGTTCCTCCGGGCCGCCTCCCTGATCATCTCGTCGTAGTTCGAACTGCGGGAGAGGAGGTCAACACCATATTGCCAAAGCATCCACGACGCGGACAAGAGGGCGGCCGCGACAAGCGCGAGTATGCCGAACCTCCGCCGCTGATACCTCTTGTGTATGATCTTCTGATACATCGGCCATAATCTAACACGTATATTCTCTTTTTCACCGCCATGCTTGCAAAAACCCGCGGCAAATCTAGAATATCGGAAGAGAAACGAGAATAAAGGCGGAAGAGCATGAAACTGAAATCGCAGGGGGAAAAAAGACTCGAGACATCCATAAGACGCTGCGGAAAAATCGCCATCGCCATCTCAGGCGGATACGACAGCTCCTTCCTTGCCAAGTTCGCGATCGAGACCATCGGAAAGGAGAACGTCCTGCCAGTGCACATCCGCAGCGCATTCTCTCCGTCGCGCGACGAAAGGTCGCTTGCGAAATTCGCAGCCGGGGAGAGGATAGGAATCCTGATCCTCCGCGCCAATCCCCTGGCCGTCGCGAAAATCGCAGGCAACCCCCCGGACAGATGCTATCACTGCAAGAGAAATATAATGGGACTTGTGGTCAAGGAGGCCGGAAGGAGGGGATTTGCGAAAATCGCGGACGGCACGAATCTGGACGACATCTCCGAGCATCGCCCCGGGTTGGAGGCCACCAACGAACTGGGAATACTGCACCCCCTCCTGGACGCGAAACTAACGAAAAGAGACATGATCGCGATAGCGGAAAAACGCGGATTCGATCTCTCGTTCTCCCCTTCGTCGTCGTGCCTCGCCACCAGAATTCCACATGGGACAAAACTCGACAGGAGAACATTGAAGATGGCCGACGATGCGGAAAACATCCTCTGCGAATTTCGCATTCCCTCCCCCAGGGTCAGAGTCCTGGGGAGGAAGGCCGTGATCGAGGTCGCTCCAGGACATATCCCCGCGATCATCGGGAATCGGGACGCGATCCTGGGCTCCTTCTCCGGACTGGGCTTCCAAAGGATATTTCTGGATCTGGAAGGCTATCGAAAAAAATGAAGCGCCGCGCTATTCCACCGACATGTTAACCAGCTCGGCCTTGACGTTCACAGCCGCCGTCCTCCTCCCCACCAGAATTATCAGCACGTCCTTCCTTATCCCTCTCCACTTGTTTTTGAATGCAATGTCATATTCCCGCCGACGCGAATTCAAGTATCAACTTGTCCAGCGCCTCCTGCTGGCCTGCAGTTATGTCCTTGGGAATCTCCCTAGTCGTCTTCACGTGTCCATCGGCATAGACGATGTTGAAGCCTCCAGGATGCGGATAAGGCGCATCCTTGGACACGCAGCTGAACTCAATCAATATCCATGTCTCCGCAGGATTGTCCACAGTCGCCTTCCCTCCCAGCGTGTCGTTGTAAACCCACGTAAGCCCCTTCTCCTGGAGCTTTTCCGGCATCGAAGGGCAGATCCACACCTTCTCGTTGTTTATCTCGTCCGCAAGCATCACCCTTATGCTGTTCTCGTCTGTCTTGGGTTTGTCCGGATAAAATGCCGCCTTGGGATATACCCCGTTCGACAGATGATAGGAAGTGATCGCCATCCCCACCTGGCGCATGTTGTTCATGCACTCCGTCTCGGCAGCCTTTTGCTTCGCCCTGACGTATGCAGTCATCGGAACGCTCGATATGATCGCCGCGACCGCAAGGATCTCTGTGAGGGTGAAAAACTTTACGACGGCCTTCCCCTTGGATCTTCTCCACGCCTTCATGATTCCTCCTTGTAGATATTTACCAGCCATATAAAAATGTTCCTTCCTTCCTCCGCCTTCTTCAACAGCGAGGATCTTCTCGCCTCGTCCGTCCCGAATTGAGCCAAAGTCCAGTATCCCAATCCCCTGAACAAACTCGAAAACTCCTCCACCTCCGCATCGCCCAGTGGACATTCCTCCCCCCTGCCAAGCGCCATGAGCGCGGCAGACATCCTGCTTATATTATCAGCATATTTCGATTTTTCAAGCGATCTGTTCCTCCTTGCGATTTTCGCAAAGATGCTTCCCGCCTCGTCAGGCCTGCCCAGCATCCGCAGCACGATGGCTTTTTCAAATCCTGCAAGCTCGCCAAGCGGCGATCCGTCTCCGGCGGAAAGCACAACCTCGTCGAAATTTCCAAGAGCCTCCTCCAGCCTCCCGCAGGAGATGTTTATCCTTCCGAGCCAACTGCCGCACTCTATTATCATCCCCTTGTTCGATTTCAGCCTCGCGTCATCGAGCAGCTTCCTCAACAGCTTCTCCGCCTCGGCAAGCTTCCCTTCAAAGATCAAACGCCTAGCCTCTTTCAGTTCCTCCCCGGCCCCGCCGCCGCCCTCGTTCCTGCTCTTCAATTCCTCAAGCTCGGACTCCAGCGCAAAAACCCTCCGCTTCGCGGCAAAAGCATTTAAGTCAGCCTTGCCCTTCTGATACATGTATTGCTTCATCCTCGGCACTGCGATCGCGAAATAGACAAAAAAAACTGCGGCGGCTCCAGCGAAAATGATCAGAGCTGTCTTCAGGTTCATCCTGACCCATTTCTCCCACCTCTCCGCCCAGCTGAGCTTCCGCACCGACACCGCCCTGCCCTCCCTGCAGGCGACAAGGTCTTTCCTAACGTCCTCCATGTCCTTGTAGCGCAGATTCTTCTCCTTGTCCAGCATCCTGA
>DYMC01000147.1 GCA_020721745.1 Lentisphaera sp.
TGTTCGACTGGTCTATGTCGTTCTTGTCATTCAACCGTTCCGCATATTTTATGATCAGCTCCGTCCCCTTTTTCCCGGAGACGGTTATCCGCGCCCAGCCGGCAATATTCTGGCCAATGTCGAAGACGACGCTTCCGTCGGGGAGTTCCCATTGTTTTTCCGCAGCCAGCGTCTGCATCACTTTGCACGGCGGCATGGATTGGATTTGGAGCACTCCCCCCGGCCCGGGAACCCTGGCCGCCATTTGCCAGCCGCTGTCGTCATAATCCGGGGAAAGCCAACCATCGAGTTCGAGCCTTGCATCGTAGGTCTCTCCATTGCGGAGCCCGTCGAAGACAATCGGGCCGCCAGAGACCTTCCAGGACTCGTCGCTGCAAAGAACTGTTTTGCCATCCAGTTCAAGCTCCAAAAGCATTTTTGGATAATCCCGCCACGACGCCTTGTCGAAATGCCAGACCTCCGGGGTATGGCAGTTGTACCAGCCGTTTCCAAGAATGACACCTATTGCATTTTCGCCAGGGACCAGATATTCTCCCACATCGTAGACAACATATCGGGCACGTCTGTCATATTGCGACACGACCGGATCGAGCACATGGTCTCCAACCCTGCGCCCGTTGATGTAAAGTTCATAATAGCCAAGTCCGCAGATGTAAAGCCGCGCACTGCCGGTCTCCGCCCTGCAATTGAAAACTTTTCTTAAAAAAGGTGCAGGCAGGACATCTCCCATATAGGTGGTCGGCCGCGCTATCCATTTTGCCCGCCATTTTCTTTCGGAACGCAGCCCCGCCATTTGCCGTGCTGTTTCAGATCCATTCATTTCCCGTCCAAACTCTGTCATACTGAATCTCCTTTGTTTATAAAAAATATGCCGGGCACCCATTGACATGGCGTGCCCCATGAAACGTAAGAGTCAAGTAAAATGACGGGGTTCACTGAACTCTTGCTCGGGAGGGCTGGCGCGCCTTCCTGATTTTCGCCAGGAATTCATCCGCGGCATGATATCCGGTGAACGAGTCCTTCACCTCGCCGCCAGGCGAGAGCACAACGAAGCCGGGAAAGCCTGTCACCTTGTATTTCCTGATCAGCGCGTCTATCTGCGGGCTGTTCACGGTGCAGTCTATCTTGACCGGCATCCACCCGGACGAGAGCTCGGCGACCACAGCCTTGTCCTTGAAAGTCGTAGCATCCATCTCCTTGCACGCCGCGCACCATTCCGCGCCGAAATCCAGAAGGACATGCCTCCTGGCGTCGGCCGCCCTTCTCAGCGTGCTCTCCTCGTATTTGAGCCATCTGACGTGCTCCTCTCCGGGGCATGGGCCGCTCATCAAGTTCCAGACTATTCCGAAGGCGACGAACATCGCCCCTGCGATTTTCGCAATTCTCGCCGCAAGACCGGGGCCGCCCCCGTCGGCATGCACCGCGCCAAGGATGAAGCCAGCCACGACGCATAGCAGCGATGCGATTTTCGCAAAGGCCGGGCCGTCGGCCAGAAAGGAGCCGAAAGCCGGGATCGCGATGGAGAATCCATAGACGGCCAGAACCATTATCGCGATTCCGAGAACGCTCTTCACCATGACCATGAAAGCACCGTTTTTTTGCGGAAGAACCTTAGCGCCAGAGGCGATGAAGAGAAACGGAACCCCGAATCCGCATGCGTATGAGAAGAGAAGCGAGACGGAGAAGAGCGGGTTGCCGGAGGCCGCCGCGACGCCGAGAAGAGCCCCGAGGACAGGCCCCGTGCACGGAACGGCGACAAGCCCGGCGACAAGCCCCATGAGGAAGGCGCCGAAGGCTCCACCGCCGCCGACCGAGCTCAGCCTGGTCTGCAGGGACGACGGCAGCCGGAGTTCATAGAGCCCCAGCATCGAGAAGGAAAGCACCAGGAAGAGAAGGCTGAATACAAAAACGAAGGTCTGGTTTCCCAAAAGCTGCGCTCCGAACGCCTTCCCGCTGAAGGCGGCGAGCGCCGCAAGCGCCGTGAACGTGATGATTATTCCCGCGACATAGGCCAGCACCTTCAGGAAGGATGAGGAGGCGCTTCCGCCTTTCTCCCCGCCGGAGAGAATGGCCACGGTGATCGGGATCAGCGGCAGGACGCACGGAGTGAGCGTGTTCAATATCCCGCCAAGAAATGCAGCGAGAAATACCCACCAGCCGCCACGTCCGGAAATCCTCCCGACCAGGGAGTTTTCGGGGGCGAGATCGCGCCCGACAGCGGCCTCGGGTGCCTTTATCTCCATGTCCGCCAGCCTCCTCCCTCCCGAAACGGCCGAATCTATCGCGTTGCGGACCAAACCTCCGCCAATCACAATCTCCACATCCTTCGGAGGATAGCAGAGGAAGGGAGACTTGCTGCACCCCTGGTAGCGGATCTTCACCGTATGGGGAGTCTTCCCGGCAGGGTCGAAGAACCACTCGTGACGCCCCGCCTTGAATATCCGGCTCTCCTGCTGGAACTCGTCAATGTGCCTATCCGCGGACGGCCCCTTGGACGGCATGGACTTGACCCCGTCGGAGGATTCGACATGGACCTTCGTCGCGTCAGCATATAGATAGTGGTTGTCAGCTATCTCGACCGAGACGGCTATCCTTCCGTCTTTTTCCTTCCCGGCCTTCCAATCGAAACCGGGATTGTCGTCCGCGAAAAGCGCGGCAGTTGCGAAAATCGCAAGCAGGAGGAATGGGGGAAGAGTATTCTTGAGGCTTGGGATCATGAGTTCAAACTCTCGAGGGCCTTTCTGATGACGTTCTCGGTGTTCATCTCGGACGGTTTCATGTCCTTGACTATCTCGTGGACGGCCTTGGCGACATTCTCGTATTTGAATCCGAGCTGGGTGAGCGCGAGAATCGCGTCCTCGCATGACTTCGATTGGGCGCCTTCGGCACCACCGGAGCCGGCGTTCTTCCCATCCTTGAGCGCGAGGAAGTCTCCGGCCTTCATCTTGTTCCTGAGTTCGAGGACAATCCTATCGGCGGTCTTCTTTCCGATTCCGCTGACCTTCCCGAGCGCCTTCGCGTTGCCCTCCGAGACCGCTGAATAGAGTGTCTCCGGGGAAACGGAGCTTAGCACGTTGAGGGCGAGCCTGGGACCCACCCCGCTGACATGGCCGACCAGAAGACGGAAGAGCTTCTTCTCGATTTCAGTCGCGAAGCCGAAGAGCTGGATGGCATCCTCCTTCACATTGGTGTGTATGAACAATGATACCTTCTCGCCCTCCTTCGGAAGCTTGTCGAAGGTGCTCAGCGGGATGAAGACCTCGTAGCCGACTCCGTTCACGTCCACGCTGATCTCGGTCATCTTCACGTCCGCGAGAATGCCTTTTAGCGAACTTATCACGTGTCCAGTTCTCCTTGGTCTACATTGATTTCAAGAGCTTCTCGAATTTTTCCGTGGGAAGCCCGCATTGTCGGATTATCGCCCTCAGTGTCCCCCGGTCGAGTTCCTTGTGGTCGGGCACAGTGGTCTGCGCAAAAGGGTCATCACGACGCAAAATCATGTGGCTACCGTGCTGTCTGACAAATCTGAAGCCGACGAGCATAAGCGCCTTGGCGGCATCTCTCCCGGAAAATCTTGGCAGACCGCTCATACGGCCAGGAGCAGGGAGTCAAACTTGTCCTCCGGGACGGGAATGCCATCGGTCTTAAGCGCCGCCACATATCCATCAATAGCTTCCTTTATGTTTTTTACGGCCGCCTCTCTGGTCTCCCCCTGCGAAACACATCCCGGAAGACTTGGGCACTCGGCAACCCAGAACCCATCCTCTCCGCGATATATCAGAACTTCCCTCATGACAGGAACGACCTCCATTTTGGCGTTCAGCTCAATTCTACCACATCATATCGAGTTTTCAAAGTGCCGGACATCATCCTCCCTCCACCACAGCGAAGGTCATCACCGTGCGGGAGATCATCTTTTCTCCGATGAAAATCCTGCCCTCGCCCTTCCCGAATTTCGAGCCGCCCTCGGGCACGTCAACGTCTATCAGCAACTGGTCTCCCGGGCGGGCCGGCTCGATGCATTCGGCCTCGTCTATCGCCATAAAATACGCGAGCTTACCGGCGTTCGCCGGCCTCGCCAGAGTGAGCACGCATCCGGCCTGCGCGACGATCTCGGAGAGGAACGGGACCGGCACTGTCGGTGTCCTGGCCGAGTGCGCCCCGAAGAAGGGCTCTGACGCGGACACGTTCTTCACCGCGATGACCTTTGTCGAATCCATCTTTGTGATGTAGTCCACGAAGAGGAATGGATAGCGGTGCGGGATTATCGTCATTATCCTGTTCACGTCGGCGGCGATTTCGGGACTCTTGTCGAGAGGTCCGAAAGACGCGATCGCAGCCTGCTCCCTCCTCCTCGGGAAGAATCCCATGGTGATCTCCGCCTGCGAGACAAGTCCGGAATTCGTCCTGCAGGACACGGACGCCTCCGCCTCGTCGCCGGACACGTTCTTCAGTTCGAGCTCTATCACGAGCCTGTCGCCGGGAAGCGCGGGTTTTCTGAACTTCACCTTCCTGAGCCTCTTCGCAAGCACTAGCCGGCTGGCGTCGGCCTTCATCCTCGAATGCAGAGCCAGCTCGGCGAGCTGCTCCATCGCCTCGGCCTGCATTACCCCGGGCACGATGGGATGCCCCGGGAAATGCCCGTTGAAGACGATGTCGTTGAACGTGATGTTCTTCAGCGCGGCCCACTTGCCCTCGCCAAGCTCTGTAGCACAGTCGAGCAGAGCCATCGGCGGACGATATTCGAGGATTTCCGAGATTGCGTCGTGGGAATACATTTTCATATTCAATCACCCTGTTTTTGTTCGAGGATTTTTTTTGCGAGCATCACATTGGCCGGGTGCCCGGGCTTGACCGCCATCACATGGCCCTTCACCCTGCGCCCCACCAGGAAGAGGTCGCCTATTATGTCGAGCACCTTGTGACGGACCAGCTCTGTCGGGAAACGGAGTTCCTCCTTGCAGATTATCGCCCCGTCGTGTATGACGGCGGCGTTGTCGAGGCTCCCCCCCTTGACAAGCCCCATCCTTATCAGCTGCTCGAGTTCCTTGTATAGGCAGAATGTCCTCGCCGGGGCTATCTGGGTGGCGAAGTATTCCCCAGTTATCTCCTCGGAGAACTCCTGCGAGTCGAGAGGCGATCCGCCGAAGGCCACCTTGCAGCTTATCTTCAAGCCGTCGTAGGGATGTATCTCGATCCGTGTTCCACCATCCTCCACCACGGCCGGCTCCTTCACAACCCAGTATTTCAATTCGGCATCAAGCTCCCTTATCCCGGCCTCGCGGACCATCTTCACGTATGGCTCGGCACTGCCGTCCGCTATCGGCGGCTCGGGACCGTCCATCTCGACGAACGCGTTGTCCACTCCCAGGGCGTGGAACGCGGAAAGGACGTGCTCAACGGTATAGACCTTCCCCGCGCCACACGCTATTGTCGTGCCTCTGCGCACGTCCACCACGTTCCCGGCGAAGGCCTTCACCTCCGGCGCAGCAGGGAGGTCTATCCTCTTGAAAATTATTCCCGCATCCGCCGGAGCAGGCTTCATCCTCAGAATCGCTCTCGATCCCGTGTGCAGGGCGATTCCCCGGAACAAGGACTCCCCCGCCAATGTCGTCTGCTTCCCGCTCATCCGCCCCCTTCTGTCATTTTCTTGAATTCCCCATAATAAACTATCATTCGGAGACTTGTCAAGAAGACAAGGAAATGGTATAGTCGAACCGCTTGGAAATGACCTGCAGGGGAAACCATGAAGTTGAAATGGGGAATTGTCGGAGTTGGCTCGATCGCCGAGGCCTTCGCACACGAAGTCTCGACGTGCAGGACAGGAGAACTGCGCTCCGTCGGAAGCCGCGACATCGCAAAAGCCCAGTCCTTCGCCGCGAAATTCGCAATTCCCGCCTCCTTCGGCAGCTACCTAAAATCCCTAAAGTTTAATAACCATGC
>DYMC01000148.1 GCA_020721745.1 Lentisphaera sp.
AGGTAATTGCAAAACTCCGGACGCGCAAGTCTCGTGATCCCGATCCCGATAGGGCCTCGGGGGCATGCCCCTCCACGCCGATTTTTGCGAAAAATCGGCGCAAAAATGGAGGGACGCGCTTGCCGCGTCCGGCATTTTGCAATTGGCTCAATAGATTTTAGTGCGCAAGCTTCAATAAACCTGTCTCAACCTGCGGGGGCGGAAACTTCAGACAAGAGCTGCCCTGCCACAAAAATCCTGTTGCTCTGGAATGATCAATGATTCCTCCTCGCCTTCATCTGCCATGACGATGAAATATTCGCCACCTTGCAGGATCATATAGTTCTCTATCCTCCAATAAGATAGGGAAAAAATCGCTTCACCCCCTTTTATTTTCCACGCAAAGCAATATCTTGCTGAAAAGTCGTAGCAAAAAGGAGACAGAAAAATGTCCGCCGAGTTCGTCCATCTGCACGTCCACAGCGACTACAGCCTGCTGGACGGCGCCTGCCACGTCAAGGGGCTCGCAAAACTAGCCGGCGAGATGAAGATGCGCGCATGCGCCATCACCGACCACGGCTCCCTCGGCGGCGCAGTCGCCTTCACCACCGAGATGAACAACAACGGGGTCAAGCCCATCATCGGATCCGAGTTCTACGTCGCTCCAACAAGCCGCTTCGACAAGGATTCGGCAGCACCCAACAACCGCAGATTCCATCTGGTGATTCTAGCCAAGGACATGCAGGGATTCCGCAATATATCCATGCTCTCGACCCGGTCCTATCTGGAGGGGTTCCACCACAAACCGCGGATAGACAAGGATCTGCTCCGCGAATTCAAGGGCGGCCTGATCGGCATGAGCGCATGCCTCGCCGGCGAAATACCGGCAATGATCCTGGAGGGGAGGACAAAGGACGCGAAAAAGGCGCTGGAATCATACATCGAAATATTCGGCCCGGAAGACTTCTACCTCGAGCTGATGGACAACGGATACAAGGATCAGAAGACCGTGAACAAGGAGCTCGTGCTCCTCGCAAAGGAATACGCCGTCAAGCTCGTCGCCACCAACGATGTCCACTATCTCAAGAAGGAACATGCCGCCGCCCAGGACCTGCTCGTGTGCATAAACACGGGAAAACAGCTCAACGACGAAAACAGGCTCAAGTTCAAGTCCGACCAGCTCTATTTCAAGAAGCCGCAGGAAATGGCCGAGCTTTTCAAGGAGATTCCGGAATCCATAAAAAACACGCTTGAGATAGCCGAGAAATGCAACCTAAAACTCCCGTTCGGCGAAAACCACTACCCCATCTTCAAGACCGACGAAGTGAAGGACAACGGAAAATATCTCAGGGACATCTGCCTGCAGGGAGTGAAAAGGAAATACGGCTTCGACCCGGCCAAACCCGAACTCTCCCCCGAGGAGAAAAAGGTCATGGACAGAATGGACTACGAGCTCAAAGTCATAGAAAAAGCCGGATACACATCCTACTTCCTCATCGTATGGGATTTCATCAAACACGCAAAAAGCATGTCCATACCTGTCGGCGAAGGCCGTGGCAGCGGCGCGGGAAGCATAGTCGCATACCTTTCCGGCATCACCGGCATAGACCCGCTCCGCTTCAAACTCCTCTTCGAGAGATTCCTCAACCCCGAACGCGTCAGCCCCCCGGACTTCGACATTGACTTCTGCGAAAAACGCAGAAACGAGGTCATAGAATACGTCCGCAACAAATACGGCGAAAAAAGCGTCGTCCAGGTCGCCACATACAGCAAGATGAAGGAGAAGATGGCCTTCAAGGACATAGCCAGGGCGCTGAACATCGAGGCCGCAGAGGCAAACAACGTGACCAAGCTCTTCCCCAAGGTGGACAAGAACAAGCTCAAGGCGGAGGAGGAGGACGATGAGCCCCCGGTGGCTATAGAGCACATCTTCAACACCGAAAAGGAGCTCATGAAGCTCAAGGCCGAAAAACCATGGATAAAGGAGGTGCTCTCATACGCGAAGGTCCTCGAGGGTATCAACAGAAATACCTCCATGCACGCGGCGGCCGTCATCATCGGCGACCAGCCCATCGAAAACCTCGTCCCGCTCATGAAGGACAGCAACGGAAAGATCCTCACTCAGTTCACAGCGCCGGAGTGCGAGGCCCTCGGAATGCTCAAGATGGACTTCCTCGGCCTCTCCACCCTCACCATCATACAGGAGACCCTCGACCTCCTGAAGCAGGCAAAAGGCATCTGCCTGAAGCAGGAGGACATCCCCCTCGACGACCCGAAGACCTACGAGCTGCTCAATAAGGGCGAAACAGCATGCGTCTTCCAGCTCGAGTCCGACGGCATGACAGACACCTGCATAAAATTCGGATGCAAGTGCATCGAGGACATAATTGACGTGATCGCCATATTCCGCCCGGGACCAATGGACTTCATCCCCGACTACATAGCCGGAAAGTTCGGAAGCAGGCCGGTAGTCTACGACCATCCCCTCATAGAGCCAATCGCCAGAGACACATACGGAATACTGCTCTACCAGGAGCAGGTCATACAGGTCGTCCAGGCCGTCGCCGGATTCTCCCCAGGACAGGCCGACATACTCCGCCGCGCCATCGGCAAGAAAAAGGCCGATGCCATGGAGAAGCAAAAGGACAAGTTCATCGAGGGATGCCTCAGGACCAACGGCATCCCGCGCGAGAAGTCCCTCGAAATATGGGAAAAGATACTCAAGTTCGCCAATTACGGCTTCAACAAGTCGCACAGCGCGGCATACGCCTTCCCCGCATACAGGACCGCATACCTCAAGGCCAATTATCCCGTCGAATTCATGTGCGCCAACCTCACCAACAAGATGGGAAAGCGCGAGGACATGATTGACATCCTCAATGAATGCAAGAGGATGGGCATCAAAATCCTGCCCCCGGATGTCAACGTCAGCGGCATCAACTTCACCGTTGATGGACCGAACATACGCTTCGGCCTCGGCGCCGTGAAGGCACTCGGCGAAGTCGCCGCCGAATCCATCAAGCGGAGCAGGGAGAAGGACGGCAGGTTCAAGGACTTCCTCGACTTCTGCGTCCGCGCCGGCGCAGGCCTCAACAGCAGGGTCCTCCAGAATCTGTGCATGACCGGCGCATTCGACTCATTCGGAATCAAGCGAAAGGCTCTGGTGGAAAAAATCCCGGACATACTGCAGATCGCGGACTCCATCCGCAAGGACGACTCCAGCGGATCGCTGTTCGACGATGTCGCAGACTTCGCCGACACCGTCACAAAGGTCTCCTTCGACAACACCCAGCCAGAATACAGCGAGAAGGAACTGCTCGCCGCAGAAAAGGAGATCCTCGGTTTCTACGTGATCGGCCACCCCCTCGGCGAATACAAGAAGCTCATCGTGGACTACTCCACGACCAACATCAAGGACGCCCTGGCCGCCAAGGAAACCCCGTTCCCGGTCAGAATCGGGGGAATCATAAATTCCGTCGGGGAAAAAACCTCCAAAAAGTCCAACAGAAAATTCGCCATAATCGAATTCGAGGACTTCCTCGGAAGCGCAAGGTGCTTCATATCCCCGGACCTCCTCGAAAAGCTGTCACCAAACCCGGACCAGCCGGACAAGCCAGTCTTCCTGGAGAAGGAGAAAATATGCTTCGTCAACGCCTTCGTCGAGAACTCCATGGATGGAGACAAGAAGGAGCTCTCCATAGTCGAATTCCTCGACGTGAAAGATGTCCCCCGCAGATACACAAAAGAAATACACCTCCGTATGCACGAGGGAACAACTTCCCGGGACAAGATGAAGCGCGTCCTCGACATCTGCTCGGCCCACGAGGGCAGATGCCCGCTGATCCTCTGCGCCGTCACCGCGGAGGGCGAAAACGTATTCATCGAGGCCGCCAAAGGCATCACCATCTCCGACGAACTCATATCGAGCCTGGAGGCCGTCCTCGGCAAGGAGGGCGTCCACATCAAAGTGGACAAGTCCGCGGGCGACTTCCAGAGCACCAGGAAAAACAAATTCGGGAACAGAAATGCAAAACAAAAATTCCAGGAAAATGGCGAATAACCCCCGCACGGCCGTCCTCAGCATCGGCAACGAACTCCTCGCCGGGTCCACGCTCAACCGCAACATGTCGCTGATCGGACAGAAACTCGCCGAGTTCGGAGTCGAGCCCGAACTCCAGATCAGCGTCCCGGACACGGCATCTAAACTCACGGAGGCTCTGGAAATCCTATGCTCGAAACCCGGACTCGTCATCAGCACCGGAGGCCTCGGCCCGACATCCGACGACATAACAAAAAAGGTCATCGCCACATTCTTCGGACTGAAACTTCGCCGCGACAAGGCGACTGAGGAGAGAATCCGCAGACGGGTGCAATCCTATTGGCGGAACAGAGGCGCGGGAAGCATCCCCGCATCGGTATTCAACCAGGCCGACCTCATCCCCGGCGCGGAAACGGTCCCGAACGAAGTCGGAACCGCCCCCGGATTCATCATCCGGGACAGGAAAAGAAAAGTCATCGTCCTCGTCCTTCCCGGACCCCCTTCCGAGGCGATGCCCATGCTCGACAGGAGCATTGAAGATCTAGTGAAGGAGGCCGGACTCCCGGTGCAATCCTGCAGGAGGATCCTCACGTCCGGACTTCCAGAATCACTTGTCGAGCGCATCACCGAGGAAATCCTCGACGGCGCCCCCTCGCCCCTCCCGGCATACTGCGCGTCGGCCGACGGCACCAGAATCTATCTCAAGTCCAAAGACAGCAAAATGATCGAGGCGAAGGCTCTCGCCCTGGAAAAGAAACTCGGGATCAATCTCATCACCCGTGGAGCAGAAAACATATTCGAGGAGATCATCCTCATTCTCAAGGAAAGAGGCCAGACCCTCTCGGCCGCCGAATCATGCACCGGCGGACTCCTCGCAAAGAGAATAACCGACATCCCAGGCTCCTCCGAAGTCTTCAAGGGAGCAATCGTCTCCTACGACAACAATATCAAGGAGAAAATCCTCGGAGTGAACCGAAAAACAATCCAAAAACACGGCGCGGTCAGCGCAGAATGCGCGGAAGAAATGCTGAATGGTGCAAAAAAACTCTTCAACACCAACGCGCTGGTCTCCATCACCGGAATCGCCGGCCCGGGCGGCGGAACAAAAACAAAACCCGTCGGACTCGTCTTCATCGGAACATCATATCGGGGAAAATGCGAAATTCGCAGGCATGTCTTCGGCGGCGCCCGTGGCCAGGTCCGCGAACGCGCCGCAGCAACAGCAATGAACCAGCTCAAACAAATGATATTGTTTTAACCCCATACACAACTTTTTGGTCGCGTCCCTATTTGGAGACCTGACCTTTTGAGTTCATTCTACTTCCTGATTCCGTGATGGTCTTTTTGGCCATCATCCTTTTTTGTTTTTCAACGCGTGAGTTACATCCCGAAATGACTTTTTCAAGCACTTCGGCGAACGATTTTCACTGTTCACAATATTCTGTATCAAAGCGAAAAAGTTTCTTGCGTTCGTATCCGCATGCCTCGTCCACAACCCTCATGGTTTCATGTATGAACCTAGAAAAAGCAGTTGAAAATCGCGTTTCTACTTAAGTTCATGATAATTAAGTTGTTATATTTTTTGATCCGTCAACCTTTTGGGTTGACGACTTTTTT
Organism: Lentisphaera sp.; assembly: GCA_020721745.1. Taxonomy (GTDB): domain Bacteria; phylum Verrucomicrobiota; class Lentisphaeria; order Victivallales; family GWF2-50-93; genus DYMC01. The sequence goes on from DYMC01000148.1 coordinate 5,636, forward strand.
GCGATTTTCAACCCCTTCGGGGTTGGCCGCATTTGCCACATCTACTTCGTTAGCTGCGACTTGCAGTAGTTACTACAGCTTCGTCTTGCTGCCTCGTATCTGCGACAAATGCGGCCAACTGCTTAATTTAGGATAATAATATCCAAGGGTTTTCCGTCAAGATTTCAGGAGAGTGTTTCG
>DYMC01000149.1 GCA_020721745.1 Lentisphaera sp.
TATCCTTGCTTTTCCTCTCACTCCTTGAAAAAACTTCTTGAAGGGACAGATTACGGGAATGCCCATCGAAGAAAAACAATTGAAGGCGCCTTTGGCCGGTATGACGACAAAAACACGTAACTTCCATTTCAACGCCGCCGCATTGGCTTTCTTCCTGATCTCGGTGATCCTTCATTGCTGGGATATAGGCGAGATGCCACCAGGCATTCATGTGGATGAAGCGGCAGTGGCATATAATGCTTTTTCCGTAGTAAAGACCGGGGCCGACGAGCACGGCTTCAGATATCCGGTTTTCTTCAAGTCGTTCGCAAACTATCAGGATCCTGTGCTCATATACAGCCTTCTGCCGTTTATGGAGTTTTGCGGGATGGAGAAATGGTCTGCCAGACTGCCAAGTGCGATTTATCATCTGCTTGCATCAGTGGCACTGTTCTTCCTTGTCGACAGAATAATTAGGTCCCGTTGGATTTCTCTCGCGTCGGCCTTCACCTTTTCTCTGCTTCCGTGGATATTCCCAATCAGCAGAACATGTATAGGCGGTTACATGCCTATGCTCCTTGGTTTTGTCGCCGCTATGTTATTCACGCTGGGCTTTGTCGGCAAAAAAAGCATCCTGACCGCCATCCCGGCCGCTTTTTTTCTTGCATTCGCCATATATTCTCATCATCCCGGCAGACCCATGGCTGCAGTTTTCATGCTTATGTTCATTCTGTCGTTCAATGTCCTTCTCCTGAAGCGAATCAAGCCGTTTGTCGTTTTCTCCGTGATCCTTGGAATTCTTGTTATGCCGATGGCCATCTATGTCCTCGGAAATCCTGCCGCGCTGACGAACAGGTTCAACGCTATAAGCGTATGGCGCGACAATCCGGCACCACTTGAGGTCGTAATCAGAATTGCACATAGATACATCGAATATTTCGGCCCACAGTTTCTCTTCATCTCCGGCGATGGCAACTACGCCCACAGCACACAGAAGACCGGCGCGCTGTTCATATTCCTGGCTCCGTTTATTGTCCTCGGTATAATTCACCTTGCCATGCACATGAGACGAAATCCCGTCTACGGGTTCCTGCTTCTTCTCCTTGTCTCATATCCTGTTGCGGCTATGTTGACCATAGGCCACAGGCATGGCACAGCCTGCATTGTTGGCTCCATATACTGGATGCTTGCCGCCGCAGTCGGCGCAAAAAAAATAATCTCGATGAACAAAAAAATCCGCTTCCCGATTCTCATCGCCACTGCAGTTCTGGCATCCGTCGAAATTCCACGTTACTTCAACGACTACTTCAGTGAATATCGGAGCAGTTCACGGTGGATATTCAACGCAACCGTCTACGATGCAGTTGAAAAGGCGTTTGAACTTAGAAATGATAACGAGACAATCCACATTTCCAGGTTTGTCTTTTTTCCGGCCATGCCACAGCCGGACTTCAAGCCCGAGTTCTATGTCGTCCTGCTCTTCCTGGGCAAAATTGCCCCTCAGCGCTATCTGAGGGAAGGGATTCCGCCGGAGATAGTCCGTCTTTATTCCCATCCGCCGCAGGGCAGGGGACTCCTCATCCGCCTTGACAAGCTCGTCCTTCCTGATAAAAATGGAAATCCATCTGTTGTCTCGGATTACGAGCCGATGCCGGAGAGAGCGTCACTCCTCTGGAACCTTCCGACACCGTCAGGAATCTTCGTCCAGATATACAGGTTCAGCCAATGAAAAACAATTCGCAAATTCGATTTGTTGCCGCAGCGCTCATTCTCTCTCTTTCTGCCGTCCTCCTTCACGTATATGATGTTTCAGAAGTTCCAGGCGGCTTCTTCTACGACGAGTCATCGGTCGCCTACAACGCCTACTGTATCTCCGAGACCGGCTCGGACGAATATGGAAACCGCCTCCCGCTCTTCTTCCGCTGCTTCGACAACTTCCAGGACCCAGTCTACATATACACACTTGTGCCCCTTGTCTCGGTTTTCGGCGCTGAAAAATGGGTCGCAAGACTTCCTGGGGTCCTTTACAAGCTTGCGGCATCGGCCGCTCTTTTTTTCCTGCTCATGAGATTGACCAGCATGAGGTGGATTTCTCTTTTCGCGGCGTTCGCATTTGCTGTGCTGCCTTGGACCTTCGTCCTGGGGCGCACAGGGATAGGCGGCTACATGCCGATGCTCCTGGGGCTGATACTCTTTGTGCATTTTTTCATCGCCTTCATGGAGCGGGATGCTATGGCGTATGCGATTTTCGCAGGACTGGCCTGGGCTTTTGCCATGTATTCCCACCAGATCGGCAGGCCGATGGCGGCTCTCATACTTTTCGCCTTTGTCCTCGCATACAATGCCAAGATGATTGGGAGGAGAAGATGCATCTTGATCTTCTCCGCCACCGTCTTTGTCGCAATGGTGCCGATGATGATGTCTGTGGCTGGAACTCCGGAAAGCTTGACCAAGCGATTTTCAACGTTCAGCATATGGAGGGACGGGGCGGGGATATTTGTCGTCATCGGCAGATTTCTGTCGAGATACATTGAATACTTCAGCCCGCAGTTTCTTTTTATCTCCGGAGACATCGAGCTCCGCCACAACACCGACGCGTCCGGCGAGTTGTATCTGGTCATGGCGCCTTTTCTCCTGCTTGGTCTCTGGCGCTTGATTAAAAGCTTCCGCAGAAGTCCGACATCGAGATTCATTCTCCTTGCTCTTGCCGCATATCCGGTGGCGGCATCCCTTACGCTGGACAGATTCCACAGCACGAGATGCCTGAACGGCGCCCCATTCTTCTGCATCCTTGCCGCGCTTGGGCTCAAGACTGCACTATCCATGTCCCGTAAGAGGCGCGTCAAATTCAAGTGGCGGCTGCTCGTCGCCCTGCTTTTCTCGATGGAGATTGGAGCTTATCTCTGGAATTATTTCGGCGGCTACGCCGAGAAGGCGCGAGCCGCCTTCAATGCGCCTCTGGTTGAGACCATCGAGGCGGCATTCAGGGAGAGAAAAGAAAATGAGACCATATATGTGTCAAGCTCCCTCTTCCACCATCCCGTGGACGAGGATTTCAAGCCAGTCTGGTATTCCCATTTTCTCTTCTTCGGCAAGATTGACCCTGCGAGATACCAGAGCGAGGGGATTCCACCGGAAATCGTTTCGCATTACAATCCGAAGGTGATGCCGCCATCGGGCCTCCTGTTGAGGATGAACTCCAAGATCGTCTTCGACAGGAATTACAACAGCATGGTGGTCTTGAACGACGAGCCTCTTCCGGACGGCACCGTCCTGCTTTCCAGGATTCCCCTCGTTGCAGGTTCTGACAGATTCTTCGAGGTCTATAGATTTTAATGGGCTTTCAATGTCATGAGCGCTGAATTCATAATACAAAATGCGAATCTCATTGACGGAGCTGGAAATCCGCCGCGATTGTCCTGTATCCACGTGAAGAACGGAAGAATCCTGCGAATTTCGCAAGACCATCTGGCCGCCAGTCCGGACGTGGAGCGGATGGATGCAGAAGGACTTTGCCTTGCGCCGGGCTTCATAGATGCGCATGGGCACTCCGACATCAGCATCATCGCCGCCCCGGAGGCCGAGGGCAAGATATCCCAGGGCGTGACGACGGAAATCTGCGGCAACTGCGGTCTTTCCGTCTTCCCCATCACAGACATGAACCGCGAGCATCTCGAGACCATCTACAGGAGCTACGGGGTGAAGCTGGACTGGAGCGGGGTCAGGGAATATGCGGCCAAGGTTGATTCGGTGCGTCCGGCGATCAACATCGCATCGCTCGCCGGCCACAACACTTTGCGCGCGGCAGTCTGCGGCTACGACGAGAAACGGATTTCAAAGGAGTCCGTCTCGCGGATGCGAGTCCTGCTCGATGGGCAGCTGTCGTCCGGCGCGCTCGGTTTCTCCACGGGGCTGCTGTATGTCCCGGGGATTTTCTCCGATGCGGAGGAAATAGCCGGGATGCTCAAGACCAATGCGAAATTCGCAAGACCCTACGCTACACATCTGCGCAGCGAGGGGGACGGACTGGTCGAGTCTGTCGAGGAGGCGATAACGCTCTGTCGCAGGTCGGCGAGCCCCAGGCTCCACATCAGCCACCTCAAAACGGCGGGAAGAAGAAACTGGGGCAAGCTCGACCGGGTCATTGAGATTCTCCGGACTCCGCATCCATCGCTTGATGTCAGTGCTGACAGATATCCCTATACTGAATCCATGACGAATCTGAGCGCATACCTGCCCAGCCTCTTCCGCGAAATGGACGATGTCCGGATAGCCGGATTTCTTTCTCTCGATGATGGATGGAATCGAGGGCTTTCAGTCCTTTCCGAGCTGGGGCCTGAATTCTGGACAGCGATGAGGCTTGTTGCCACGTCTCTTCCTGAATATGCATGTTTCCAGGGGATGAAGTTCGATGAGATGTCAAAGCTCATTGGGAAGGATCCGTGCCGTATATGCCTTGATCTTCTCCGGGACGCGCCCTCGGCTGTCGCGGCATCGAGCGGAATGTCCGAGGAGAATATGCGCAGGATAATCTCTCTTCCGTTCGTCGCGTGCGGTTCGGACGAGAGCTGCAGGAACAGAGACTACGGGCTGGGACGCAGCCATCCCAGGGGATTCGGCTCTTTCGCCAGATTCATCAATGTCGCCTCCGTGGCAATGCCTGTCGAAGAGGTTGTCCGCAAGCTGACATCCTTGCCTGCCGGTATATTTGGACTGCGGGGCAGGGGGCTGGTGAAGGAGGGATATGCCGCCGACCTTGTTCTTTTTGCTCCGGACAAGCTGAAGGACAATGCGAGTTTCGCGGATCCGCACAGGATCTCCGACGGGGTCGAGAAAGTCTGGGTGAATGGAGTCCTCTCCTGGGATTCGGGAGAAGCGACAGGAGACAGAGGCGGCGGATTTCTGAAGGCATGAGGAGAGTTGCGCTGTGAGGAAGAAAATCATAATATCCTACGACGGGACGAGTTACGCCGGTTGGCAGATACAGCCGAACGGACTCGCGGTCCAGCAGGTGATCGAGGAGAAGCTCGCGATGCTCTACGCCTGGCAGAAGATCAGGGTCGAGGCCAGCGGACGGACGGACGCCGGAGTCCATGCGCTGGGGCAATGCGCCCATTTCGACGAGCCGGAGCGCCCGAATCTTCCGAACGACAAGATATTGAGGGCGTTGAACCGCCTCCTTCCCTCGGACATCAGAATAACCGGGATAGAGGACGCCCCCCCCGGATTCCACGCCAGATTCTCCGCGAAGGGCAAGACATATGTCTATGTGGTGAATACTGGATTGGAGGATGCCTTCACTTCAAGATGGAGCTGGCATCTTGAAAGCTTCAGGAATCTGGATGAAGCCAGAAAATGCATGGAGATGCTTGTCGGACGGCACGACTTTTCCTCCTTCACGGTCGAGAGGGGGGAAATTGACAATGCCGTAAGGACAATCACCGATGCCAGACTGATTGAAATCGGTGCATACAAGTGCCTCTGCTTCACCGGTGAGGGTTTTCTCTACAAGATGGTCAGGAGCATAGTCGGAACCCTTTCTTTCGCCGGGACCGGAAAGGTTCCGCCACAGGAATTCTCCCGGATATTCGCCGCCAGGAACAGAAGCGAGGCATACGACACCGCTCCTCCCCATGGTCTCTTCCTGGCGAGGGTCTACTACGATGAGGAGGCTCCGTCGAGCTTTGATCTGGAAAGCCTGCCATTTCTCGGAACCTTGCGTTGAATAATCTCCGCCTAATGTTAAAATCAAAAAAATATCTCGCACAAAGACGCAGAGGCTCGAAGGAGAACAA
>DYMC01000150.1 GCA_020721745.1 Lentisphaera sp.
CGGATTAAGTAAACGACATAGTTTACTGAATACGTACGTTCATTTTCCTGCCGTATTGTATATCCTGATTCCCTTGAGGACTTCGACTGCGCGCTGGAGCTGGACATCTGTGACGGAATTATGGTTTTCGGGTTTTATGGTTCCGGGGAAGGCCGTGCGCTGGCTGTATATCTTCTCCATGGTCTCCCTGCTCACCGGCACGCTGACATCGGGGTCTATCCCGTGCTCGTGTATCTGCAGCTTGTTGGGTGTGAAGTATTTGGCCGTGGTGAGCCTGATGGCCCCGGCGTTTTCCGGCAGTGGCATTATGGACTGGACCGAGCCTTTCCCGAAAGTCCTGGTGCCGACGAGCACCGCCCTCTTGTAGTCCTTCATGCATCCTGCGAAGATTTCGGACGCGCTGGCCGAGTATTGGTCTATCAACAGGACCATGGGCAGGCTTCCGTCGCCGGAATCGAGATATTTCTTGCAATGCAGGGCCTTGTACTGAGGGGATTTTTGGTTTCTTCCCTCTGTACTGACGACCAGCTTTCCGGTTTCGATGAATCTGCTACAGACTTCGATGGCGGAGTTGAGAAGTCCGCCGGGATTGCCCCTGAGGTCAATCACCAGGGCGTTCATCCCCTTCTCCTTGAGTTCGAGCAATTCCTCGTCGAGCTTGGCCGCCGTCGGAACATTGAACTGCGTTATGCGCAGGTATCCGATGCCGTCCTCGATAATCCGGCCACCCTTGACGGTGGAAACCTCGATGTTTTCCCTGGTTACGCTTAGCGTAATGCTCTCCTCCTCCCCTTCTCTGAGAATAACCAGCTCGACCTTGGTCCCAGGCTCGCCCTTGAGCATTCTGACGCACTCGTCTAGGTTCATGGAGGATGTCTTCTTGCCGTCTATCTCGTCTATCAGGTCGCCAGGCTTGACGCCCGCCTTGAACGCCGGAGTGTCCTCCATGGGGGCTATCACCACCAGTGCACCGTCCTTGTATGATACCATCATTCCGACGCCGCCAAATTCTTTTCCTTCGGTCTCGTCCACCATATTCTTGAACGATTCCGGCTCCATGTAGGAGCAGTAGGGGTCGAGCTCGTGCAGTATTCCCTTCAATGCGCCGCGCACGATGTTCTTGTAGGATACCTTGTCCGCGTCCACATAGTCCTTGCGCACCTTGTTTATGACGAACATCAGCTTGTAGATCGAGTCGTATCCGTCCTCCTCGGGCAGCCCGTCCTTGGCATCGCAGTATAGGGAGTATCCGTAGAAGAGGTTGCCGGCCAGCGCCAGGCCTGCAATTGCGAACACGATTTTGCGCGAACAAAGCTTTTTGATCCTGTCCATCATTTGAATCTCCAAGTTTTTCCAATCGGTATTGAAACAAGCCCGTGCATTGAAATCAGCCCGGCCCTCTTTTCCGCGTCAGCTCCTTTATCCTGGCAAGAATCTCCACAGGCTCCGACATCCTGCCGTCGTCTTCATCCCCGCAGGCCAAGCTCCCCTTCCCAGGACCGATGAAAACAAGTCCCCGCTTCATGAGCTTTCCGCAGTTGTCCCTGACCGCAGGATTCCTCCACATCCGCGCATTCATCGCCGGGGCGACCAGTATTGTCCCCGAGTGCGACATTGCATAGGTTGACAGTGCGTCGTCCGCAATGCCACTGGCGATCTTGCCTATGATGTTCGCCGTCGCCGGAGCTATGACAAGAAGACTGGCTTTCCGCGCCAGCTCGATGTGGCCGGGCTGCCATTCAGGCAGTTCCCAGAGACTCGTCACCACCTTGTTGCGGGAAAGCGTGAAGAAAGTCCTCTCCCCCACTAGCCTTGTGGCGGATTCGGTCATGATCACCGTCACGTTGAATTTCTCCTTCACGAGCCTGCTGGTCAAATCCGCCGCCTTGTATGCGGCGATGGAGCCGGCCACCCCGAGAACGATGTTCCTGCCTTCACTCATAGAATCCCGAATCCTTCAGCCTTATCGTCCTCTTGTGCAGGACATCGAGAAGGGCTATCATGTCCGCCTCCGCCTCGCCAAGCCTCTTGTTTATTATGAGATAGTCGTATTCATTCCAGAATTCGAGTTCCTTCCTGGCATCGTCGAGACGCTCCCTTATGAGCCTCTCGCTTTCCGTCGCCCTTGAGCGGAGGCGCTTCTCGAGCTCAGCGAACGAGGGAGGCCCCACGAAGACCGTCTCTATGCATCTCGACAGAAGCCTGTCCTTGCGGGAGTTCCTCCTTATCTGCATAGCGCCCTGCACGTCAATATCGAGAAGCACGTCCTCGCCGGCCTTGAGCCTCCCCATCACCTCGCTCTTCAGGGTTCCGTAGTAGTTCGAATGAACCTTCGCATGCTCGAGGAAGGCCTTTTGCCCGATCTTTCTCCTGAATTCGTCGGACGATATGAAAAAATAGTCCAGTCCATGCCTTTCCCCCGGGCGCGGCGGCCTCGTCGTGCAGGACACGGAGAAGTGGATGTCAGGGCGTTTCCTCCTCAGCTCCTTGCAAAGCGTGGACTTGCCAGCGCCGCTGGGTCCCGACACTATCAGCAGTATTCCAAGTTTTTCCGGACGCATATTTCAAGAACCCAAAATGGATTTTCACCCGTTCGATGCTAGAATGTCCGCGCAATGCGGGCTTCTCTTAGAATCTCGCTACCGGATTTTTCCGTGAAATTAACATCTGAAACCGAAAAATCAAACAAAGGAGCCGATTGACCGGCCCGGCATATACGATGAAAGCTCATATAGTCCTGGACAGGCTGCGCAGCGCCTACAACACGGGGAATATCTTCCGCATAGCCGATGCCGTCGGAGCGGCTGAAGTCATCTGCTGCGGCTATACCCCGTGCCCGCCACACCGCAAACTTGCGAAAACGGCGATGGGCGCCGACATGAGCGTGCCCTTCAGGTGTTTCGAAACCTCGCTTGATGCAGTCCTGGCTCTGCGCAACGAGGGCGTGGAGCAGATCCTAGCGGTGGAGGCTCTTCCCGAAGGCAGATGCCCATGGGAGATGGAATTTGCCGAAGATGTGGCCTTCATATTCGGAAACGAGGCGTTCGGAGTGTCGCCCCGGACAACGAAAGCCTGCGACGGGATATTGTCACTACCGCTCTTTGGAAGAAAGAGCTCCATCAACGTGGGCAACTGCGCTGCGGCGGTACTCTATGCCTTTCTCGCCTCAAAAATCTCCAAAGCCAGTTTTATATCTGGTTTAAAATTATGATGATACACCAATTCAACATTTGGCGGCTTGTTTTTTCGGATATAGCGCATAACTTAAGCGTTCCTAATCCGCAAACTATTGCGGGGAAACCACCAAAGGAGTCAAAAATGAAGAAAATGATGGTAGCCATCGCGCTGGCGATGGGAATCGTCGGCTTCGGCCTTGTTGCCGGAGAAACAGCCAAAGTCGAGAAGAAGGAAAAGGCCGTCGCTGAAATGAGCGTGGACGAACTGAAGGCCGAACTCGCGAAGGTCGAAGCGGCCGCCGCAGCTGAAAAAGACGCAGCCAAGAAGGCCGAACTTGCGAAGAAAGTCGAAGCCATCAAGGCCGCCATGGCAGCCAAAGCGCCAGCCGAAGCGCCAGCCAAAGCGCCAAAGAAGTAATACACGCTTTTCTTGAAAATCGTGTCTTATGCCCGTCTATGCGAATAGGCGGGCTTTTTGTTTTTTGATTGATAAAAGCGCACCGCATGGCATAATATGAAGGAAAAAAGGAATAGGAACATAGATGATTTGGGATTTTTTCAAGAAGAAGAAGGAAAGAAGGATACTGCTGAATTGCGGAAATATTGAAAGCCGCATGGCCCTGCTCAACAAAGGTAGACTCGAAGAATATCAGGTAGAACGCAAGGGAGAAGAGAGCATAGCCGGAAACGTCTACCTCGGAAAGGTGCAGACCGTCTCCAAGTCACTGGAAGCTGTCTTCGTTGACATCGGCACGGAGAAGAATGGATTTTTGCATTTCAAGGACATGCTTCCAGCAAGCTACGACATGATAGAAAGTAGCATGGAGAAGAACGCTCAGACGAAGGCCCAGGGAGGAAGAAAGAAGAAACTCAATCCAGTCCTCCAGAAATACTGCGAAAACGCGAAAAAGCGCAAGAGGATAGACCTCAAGGACATTCCAGCCCTTTTCCCAACGGGGTCCGACATACTCGTGCAAGTCGCCAAGGACTCCATCGGAACCAAGGGTCCCAAGCTCAGCACAAACATATCCATTCCCGGCAGGTACATAGTCCTGCTGCCCTTCTCCGAAGTCCGTGGCGTGTCCCGCAAGATAGAAGCGCAGGACGAAAGAAAAAGGCTGCATGGAATCATCCGCTCCCTCGATCTGCCGGATGGCATGGGTTGCATATGCAGGACGAACGGAGAGGACAGGAAGGAGGAATACTTCAAGAACGACCTCCAGCTCATCCTCGACATGTGGAACAAATACGCCGAGTCCGAGGAGAAGGTCAAGGCCCCGTTCGTCGTCTACAAGGAGCCCAACCTCGTGGAGAGAACCATAAGGGACTCCCTCACCGAGGAGATTGACGAGATAGTCGTGGACGATCCGGATATCTATGAATATGCCCGGAAGATGATAGCCGGAACCGTCGGGAAAAACTTCCTTCAAAACGTCTCGCTGTATAAGAGCCATGAGCCGATATTCCAGCACTTCGCAGTCGAGAAACAGATAGAGGAGATTTTCAGCCGCAGGATAAACCTCCCAGGAGGCGGATTTATCTGCATAGACGAGACCGAGGCGCTCATCGCCATTGATGTCAACTCGGGGTCCAAGCGCGGAAAAGACCACCCCGAGACAATCCTGTACTCCAACCTCGAGGCCGCCGAAGAGATAGCGCGCCAGCTCAGGCTTAGAAACATAGGCGGACTGGTCGTCATAGATTTCATAGACATGCGCGACGCCAAGGACAGGGATCTGGTCTTCAAGACGATGAAGAACGCCATCGAGAACGACAGCGCCAAGACAAAAATCCTGCCGCTGAGCAGATTCGGCCTGATGGAGATGACACGCCAGCGCGAGAACGAGAGCATCAGCGACACCGTCTTCGACGACTGCCCCTATTGCGGTGGCAAGGGTATTGTCAAGTCGGCCACTACCATGAGGGCGGAAATACACAGGGCGCTGACCGAAATCCTGAAGAAATACAAGCGTGAAAAGGACCTCTCGATAAGGGTATACGTCCATCCGCAGATACTCGCCAGCATCAAGAACGCCGACTCCGGCATTCTGAACGAGTTCGAGCAGAAATACGGACGGAACCTGAGCTTTCGCGCCGATCCCATGCTGCACATCGAAAAGTTCCGCATTGTGGATCCCGACACCGAGCAGGAGCTCAAATAAACCTGTTTTTTATTTTGTTCGAGGTAATTGCAAAATTGCCTACGGAACGCCGGTCTTATGACCGGCTTAAGAGCCAGCCATGAGGCTGGCGTTCCCCTAAAAAGGCAATTTTGCAATTACCTCTGTCCAGAAAAACCTTGGCCGACGAGGGATGCCTCGCGGCGGCCTCGTCAAGCGTTTTTTCCGCCTTGTCGAGTTCGCCGAGGCTCCTGTATACGGATGCCAGCCGCAGATGGGTGTTCGCGTCCGGGAGGACGCCGAGCAATATCCGCAAATCCCTTTCCGCCATGTCGAGCCGCCCCGTCTTCTCGAACGCAAGAGATCTGTTGGATAGAGCTCCGGCATGATGCGGGACTATTGAACCTAAATTAAGCAGTTGGCCGCATTTGCCGCAGATACGAGGCAGCAAGATGAA
>DYMC01000151.1 GCA_020721745.1 Lentisphaera sp.
GTGGCGGACATCGAATACTGCGGCATGCGCCTGCACGCGATGTTCTGCGAGGACCACGTCCGGGCGAAAGACGCCGAATTGACAACGCGCTGGTGCTGGCTGACCGACATCCGCCCCTGCGCGGACAACATAGAGGAACTTGTAAACATACGCTTCAGCTCGGCGTAAATCCGTAGCCGTGCAGATGTCCAAGCTCGACGTGCCGTAAAATCCATTCCAGACGCAAACGGACTTCAGCCCGTAGGTTCCGCCGTCCCCCGACAGCGGCCACCGACATCCCATCCATCCACCCATCCAGCGTTCCAGTCGTCCATTCTTTATCGCTGGATTTTCCGTGATCCGGCTTTTCAAATTCGGATTGCCGGGATATATTAGCGATTTGCAAAACGCAGGATTGGAATCATGGACACGACAAGCATTGTGAACACTCTTTTTTCCGGGATATTCGTTTTCCTGGCGCTAGGACTCTGCATATTTGTGCACGAGCTGGGACACTTCCTGGTCGCGAAATGGCGGGGGCTTCACGTGATAGCCTTTTCGATGGGATTCAAAAAGGTCTGGGGGTTCAAATACGGCGGGGTGGAATACCGGATAGGATGCATTCCCTTCGGCGGATATGTGGAACTGCCCCAGATAGACGGCTCCGGGGAGCCAAAGGACGAGGACGGCAACCCCCTGCCCAGGGTGAGCCCGCTGGACAAGATACTCACCGCCTTCGCGGGACCGTTCTGCAACCTGCTCCTCGGCGCGGCATTCGCAACAGTGATATGGATATGGGGCATGCCATCGGAATCCCCGCAGATGAGCAAGATCGAGGTCGCACAGGTCGAGGAGGCCAGCCCGGAATATGCCGCAGGACTCAGGACGGGCGATGTCATAGAGACGGTGAACGGCAGGACTTTCAACTGCACCTGGCGCGAATTCGTGGAGGAGGTCATATTCAACATCGGCAAGGTGGAGCTTGGCGTGAGGAGGGGCGATGATTCGCTGACGATCTCCTACACTCCGGCGGAGAACGAGAAGAAGATACCTGGCGAGAAGATAGCATACCCCTTCTTCTCCCCTAGGATTCCGGTCGTGGTCAAGCCCCTGAAAGGATCGAGCGCGGCAAAAGCCGGGATCATGGAGAACGACATCATCACCGCCGTGGACGGCAGGAGCGTGAGGGATGCCAGGGAATTCAGCGAGATACTGGACAATAGCCAGGGCAATCCGCTGGCTCTCACTGTATCGAGGAATGGAAGGACTATCGAGATACCCGGGATAGTGGCGGATAAAACAGAGGGAGCCCCTGAGTTCTACAGGATAGGGGTTCAGTATTCGCCGGAACTGCCGCTCAGCATTGTGGATGTCGCGGCCGACTCGCCGGCACGTGCTGCCGGAATCGAGCCTGGCGACATAGTTCTGGAGATAAACGGGATAAAAATCGAGGCGGCCAATTTCTTTTTCGATGAGATACAGAGATCGAAGGAGGGGGCCATCAGCATGAAGATATCACGTGGAGACAGGACCATCGAGGTGAAGGACATGCATGCGAGGCTCCATCAGTTCCGCGACATAGGCCTGCAGTTCGCATACTATCAATACCCGAGCCCCGCGAAGCTGCTTGTCAAGACGCTTGACATGACCTACAAGACCCTCAGGGGGATATTCTCCAAGAGGAGCAAGCTGAAGGCAAGAAACCTCAGCGGACCGATAGGCATAGTGCACAACGTCAGCAAGATAGTCTACACTGGGAACTTGACAGCGGCGATATACTTCCTCGCGTTCATATCCTACAGTTTGGCAATATTCAACCTCCTGCCTATTCCCATCCTCGACGGGGGGCACATTGCGATAGCGTGCGTCGAGGCCACCATTGGCAGGCCTGTTCCGGAGAGGATGCTTAAACCGGTCTACACCGTGATGGTCGTGCTCCTGATCGGGCTTATGCTCTTCGTTACCTATTACGACATCCTGAGAGTGGCCAGAGAGTTCAGATGAAAATCGAGACCAGGAAAAACAAGGCCATCCTGTTCCTGGCGGACGGCATGGCGGACGAGCCCCTCGACGAGCTTGGCGGGAAGACCCCTCTCGAACACGCCCGGACCCCGAACATGGACAGGATAGCGCGGAAAGGCGCCAGCGGGACTTTTCTCTCGCTCCCCGGCAACTGCCCGACATCGTCCGACGCGGCGAATCTCTCCGTCCTGGGATATGATCTTGACAAATCCTATCCCGGGCGCGGGCCGATAGAGGCTGCCAGCCGCGGGATAGAGCTTCTCCCCCAGGACATTGCGTTCAGATGCAATCTTGTCGAGGTGAGGGATGGGATTCTGGACGACTATTCCGCAGGCCAGATAAGGAACGAAGACAGTGCGGAACTTATCAATATTCTGAACTCCGAACTTGGCTCCGCCAAGGTGTTCTTCCATTCCGGAGTGAGCTACAGGAATCTGCTCGTCCTGAGAGGGGAGGAATTTTCCGAGAAGATACGTTTTGCGAAGCCGGACTCATCGCAGGGCGAGAGAGTGGAGCGGCTGCTCCCCTGCCCCGCGGACCCAAGCCCAGAGGCGAAGCACACCGCTGAACTTCTTCTGGAGCTGATGCGAAAATCGCAGGAGGTTCTGGGCCGTCTTCCGGCCGCGAGGACCAACGGAGGCAGGGCGAACTGCATCTGGCCCTGGAGTCCCGGCAGAAAGCCGGATCTGGAGAAGTTCTCCGACAAATACGACGGCACGGGAGCCGCGGTGATCGGCGCCGTGGATGTCATCTTCGGGATCGCCGCATGCACCGGGATGGACATCATAAGGGTTCCCGGGGCCACTGGCTTCATAGACACCAACTACGAGGGCAAGGCAGAAGCCGCAGTCAAGGCCCTCGCCAGCCACGACTTCGTCTATCTCCATATCGAGGCGATTGACGAATGCTCGCACATGGGCAGGCTCGACCTCAAGCTCAAAGCGATAGAGGACTTCGACTCCAGAATCGTCGGCCCCGTGATGAATGCGCTGGAGGGACAGCCTGTGAGATTTGCGATTCTTCCCGACCATCCGGTTCCGATAAAGCTCAGGAAGCACACCCGCACACCGGTTCCGGTCGCGATATGCGGTCCGGGCATCAGCCCCGACGGCGTGGAACGATACAGCGAAATTCTCGCGCCAAAAGGCTCTCTTGGACTCATGAGGAAAGACGAACTGATGAGGAGAATACTCTTCACCACGAGCCGCTAATGGATTCGTTGTGTTTTGGAGATAGCCGAGCCAATTGCGAGGTAAATATTCACTGAACTACGTCGTCCAGCGAATTTTTACATCCCGAGCTGATTTCAAAACTCCGCATTCGGGGTAAATCCGTTGGAGTTCACAACTTTAGTTGTGTCTTATTATCAACAAGATACACAGCTTAAGCTGTGAACTCCAACGTTGAAATCAGTTCATCGAGGCAATTTTGAAATTGCCTCATCCCAAAAAAAACGATTTCGCATCTTATCTTAGTACGGATTCAGTAAACGGACGTAGTTTACTGGATACGTACATTGCGAGTGCCGATGTTATCCGACGACAAAAAGAATTTTGCCCTTACGGCGATGGCCGGGGTGCTCTGCCTGTCGGCCGCTGTTGTGGCGCGGGATTTTCTAGGCCGCGGGATATGGTTCGACGAGGCGCTGACCATACTCGAGTTCGCCGTCTGGCCGGATTCCCTCCCCGGGGTCTATCTCAACTACAGCATTCCCAACAACCACATTCTCTACAGCATGCTGATGAGGCTGTGGCTGGACAATGTCGCATGCTTTTTCTCCTTCTCGAATCCGATTCTGCGCCTGCCATCGCTCTTGTGCGGGATGCTTTTCCTGCTTTCGAGCCTGCTGCTGTGGCGCAGGCACTGTTCGGCGTTCTCCTGCTTCATCGTCCTTCTGGCCTTTTCCGCGAGCCCGCTTTTTGCGATCTACGCAACTGCAGTGAGAGGATACATCTTCAGCATGATTGCCGTGTCGCTGGCGATCGCCGCAGCCCTTGCCGCCTGCGAAAATCGCAAATACGCATACGCCGGATACTGGATGGCGGCGCTGTTTGCGGTCGGTGTCATGCCGAACAATGTCGTTGCGATTTTCGCAGCATCCCTGCTTCCTTTCATTCTCGGGAAACTGCCCCTTGGTGCTAGGAACGTGGCGAAATACAGCCTGGCTCCTTTCGCCTGCCTGCTTCTGTTCTATCTGCCTATTCTTCCGAAGTTCATCAGGGTTCTCTCGATAAAGGAGGGATGGACATCCAATTTTGCCGCGATGCTTGCCTTTTATCTCTCGACAGCTCTGGTATTCATCGTTCCGCTGGGGCTGTCGCTTCCGTCCGTATTCCGGCGGGGGCGTTCCGCCAGACCTGGGATTGCGCTTTGCGCCGTCGTGTTCGCGCTTCCATCTCTTTTCTTCGTCTTGCGCAATCCTTCGCCATTTCCAAGGACCTTTCTATGCATCCTGCCGGTGTGGATGTTCCTGTTCGCGGCGGGGATAAGCCGGCTGGAGGAGAGGCTCCATGCTCGCCTCCCGGCGAAGGCCGCGCATCTTCTTCTCTTCGCGGCGGCGCTGCTCTGCGCTGGGGCCGCATCGGCGATATTCGCAGCCAGGGACTCTCTTTCCAGCATTGTCTCGCGGGGTGGGCAGGACGACTTCTTCTCTCCGTATTTCATGAGGAAGGATTTCAATCCGGACAGGACGGTGGAGAGGCTCGTCGCACTGTCAGAGAAGCAGGATGGGCTTGTATTCGCCGACATTGGGTCGGACTATCCGTCGCTTACATTCTCGGCGAAGAGGTTCGGCCTAGGAGACGGCTTCATAGTCCACGACAGACCCAAGGCCAGGGTGGAGAAGTTCCCCGTCCTGGACATGCCCCCCCACGCATTCGTCGTCGCGGATGGAGAATGCCCGGCGAAGGCGACCTGCGAGCGGTTCGGCCTCGTTCTTGAGGGAGAGGAGGATGGCGGGGGGCTGAAGCAAAGGATATTCCGTGCGCGGCGCGCATCAGCAAGATGAGATAGAGCCCGTCCACAAAAACATTTTTCTGGACAGGCTCCAAGGTGCCGGGGGTGCCGTCCGCCGGACGG
Organism: Lentisphaera sp.; assembly: GCA_020721745.1. GTDB lineage: Bacteria > Verrucomicrobiota > Lentisphaeria > Victivallales > GWF2-50-93 > DYMC01. The sequence continues at coordinate 5,080 of DYMC01000151.1, forward strand.
CGCACTCCCCGATCGTAAATATTCACTGAAGTATGTCCTTCAGTGAATCTTTACATCTAAAAAAATGCGAAATTGCCCCAATGAGCTGATTTCAAAGTTGGAGTTCACAGCCTTGGTCGCACGCCATGGCGCGTAAACCTCTGGCGCCGCCGAAGGCGGGTAAACCCGCCAGTTCCTGGACGAGGGCGGGCAAACTTCAACTGTGTATCTTGTTGATAATAAGACACAACAAAAGTTGTGAACTCCAATGGATTTACCCCGAACGCGTAGTTTTGAAATCAGCCCGAGCCAATTGAAAAAACAGCGCACAGGGATATATTCATGTAGAAAAACAATCCGGGTTCCGGAGTGTTTTTTACCCCGTGGTGTAATGGTAGCACAAGTGGTTTTGGTCCATTTAGTCAAGGTTCGAATCCTTGCGGGGTAGCCATGGAATCCGGGCGTAAATGTCAACTGGCCCCCCCTACACTCATCTCCTGCTTCTTATTGCGGTGATTTCGGGGGCGAGGACTATCCTGAAGCCGAGATACTTGAAGGAGTCGTCGGCCTTCCAGAAGTTCCTGTATGCCGAACGACAGCGGCCGGCATCGTTTATCCAGCTTCCTCCCCTGCGCACGAAGACGCCAAATATTCACTGAACTCTTACTATTTAT
>DYMC01000152.1 GCA_020721745.1 Lentisphaera sp.
ATGCCCCTCCACGCCGATTTTCGCGAAAAATCGGCGTAGAAATGGAGGGACGCGCCCCGATGCCCTATCGGGATCGGGATCACGAGACTTGCGCGTCCGGAGTTTTGCAATTTGCTCGGCTTATTTTATCTCGACCGGCCTTTTCTTCGCGGCGCTTTCGTAGATTGCATCGAGGAGTTTCATCACCGTCAAACCCTCTTCGGCGGTGGCGGTGTGCGGTTTGCCCGCGGCTATGCTGTCCACGAAGTGATACATGGAGCAGTGCGCGGCCGGGACCGGCGGGTGCAGCTTCATGTCATACTGGCATCCGTTCTTTTCGAGATAGAATTCGGCCTCGAAGTCGTATCCCTCGTTGAGATTGCGCTGGAGCATTCCGCCCTTTGTCCCGAGGAGGCGTGTTTCCATGAGTTCGCGTTCCTTGATGTTTGCGGCCCAGGAGGCCTCCAGTTCGAGGGTTGCACCGTTCTTGAACTGCATGAATCCGGCGGCGAAGTCCTCCACATCGTATGTCTTGCCCTGCTCCTTGGCGATTCTCGACGCGATGTGATCGTATGCGCCGGCCATCACCCATGAGGGCTTCGGGTAGCCCATGAACCAGAGGGCGAGGTCGAGGCGGTGCACCCCGAGGTCTATCAGGGGGCCGCCGCCCGACAGCGCCTTTGTGCCGAACCAGCCGCCGAAACCGGGCATTCCCCTCCTGCGCAGCCACTGTGTCCTGGCGAAATAGATGTCGCCCAGCGCCCCTGTCTCTATCTCCTTCTTCATCGCGTAGGACTGCGGGCTGAACCTGAAGCTGAAGTTTATCATCAGCCTCTTCTTCGCCTTTTTCGCGGCCGCGCACATGCCCTCGGCCTCCTTCGCGTTCATCGCCATCGGCTTCTCGCAGAGGACGTGCGCGCCGGATTCGAGCGCGGCAATCGTCAGCGGCTTGTGGAACTTGTTCGGCGTGGCCACGCTGACGATGTCCAGCTTCTCCTTCTTGAGCATCTCCTCGGCGGAGAGATAGCAGTTCGGAATGTTGAACTCCTTCCTGCCCCTGTCATCGAGCCTCTTCGGGTCCTTGTCCGCGACCGCCACGACTTCGGCCTCCGGATGCGTCCTGAATCCGTTGACATGCGCCCCGCCCATTCCGAGCCCTATGATTCCGACCTTTAGCTTGCCCATTGTGTTTTCCTTTTGTTAAATATATGTTGTTCAGTATGTTCCGACTTCCTGCACTGTCCTTACTATTTCCCTCATTTCCTTTACGCCCACGTCCGACGGGATTGAATGGTCCGAGGCGAAAACATATCCGCCCCCTTTCTTCAATGCGGGGAGAAGGTTCCTGATATCCTGGATTATGGCATCATGATTCGCCCATTTCAACGCGTTGGTGCCGCCGTGGAGGACCAGCTTGTCGCCGTATTTCTCCTTGATTAGCAGCGGATTCATTCCGGCCTTCACTTCGAGCGGATTCAACGAGTCGACCCCGATGTCAATGAACTCCGGGATGAACGGATTGACATCTCCGCACGAATGAAGCTCGGCGAAGATGCCCTTCGAATGCGCCCATTCGACCGCCCTCCTGTGATATGGCTTCAGGAGTTCCCGATACATGTCCACGGAAAAGAACTGTTTTCCCTTGAACCCCATGTCGTCCGGCCAGAAGATGCTGTCGAAATGATAGCCTTCTTCCCATATCTTGTCGAACATCGCGATGTCGAGTTCAAGATAAGTGCCGAAGATGTCCATGCAGAGCTCCGGATCCTCCACAAGCCAGATCAGGAACTGCTCTGTTCCGACCATCCACGAATGCGCCACGTCGAATCCGAACCAGAAATTTCCCCTGATCCAGCGACCTTCATCGCGCCAGTCCCTGTAGTGCTTTCTGAGGCGGCCCCAGTCCACGCGATCCGTCGCCGGGGTCATCCTCTTCTTCGCCTCCTCCCATTTCTCCCGGGAGTTGACCGTGAAGTCGAGGAATTCGGGGACGCTCGCGGAATGCTTGAAGTCCTTCAGCGTCGCACCCCAGACGCTTTTCACTATCTTGTATTCGTCGGTTTCCTCGATCACGCCGGTATCATATCTCGGGCTGTTGTCAACCCAGATTCCCTCGACAAGATCGGCTCCGAAGAAGACACGCCAGTCGGTGTCTTCCGGCATGCCCTCCCTTTGCCATCTTTCCAAAGTTGCCCTCCAGGGAATATCCACGAAGGGGACTCTGTCGGGCTCGCGATGGTCGAAGACCCTTTTCATGCGCTCGTGGCTTGTCAGAGTCTTCATAGTCAGCCCTGGACGATTCCTGCCTTTCCGAAATCGGCGCTCTTCGGGGCTATCTTCTCGAGGGGGGTATTGATGTTCGGGCATTTGTCCTCGATGAATATTCTTGGTGCCGCCCATTTGCAGGCGTTGTATATCACCTTGATTATCTGCTGGTTGTGGTAGATAGGATAGGTCTCGTGCCCGGGACGGAAGTAGAACACTCTCCCATGTCCGCGGTTCCAGCAGCATCCGCTCCTGAAGACCTCTCCGCCCTCGAACCAGGATATGAATATGAGTTCGTCCGGCTCGGGAATGTCGAATCTCTCCCCATACATCTCTGTGTTGGGCAGCTCGATGTAGTCGCCTATCCCCTGCGTTATCGGATGAGCCGGGGCGACGTTCCACAGGCGCTCCTTCTCCGCCACCTCGCGCCATTTGAGCGAGCAGTTCGTCCCCATCAGGGCCTTGAATATCTTCGAGAAGTGTCCCGAATGCAGGACGATGAGCCCCATCCCCTCGAGAACTCTCTTCTGGACCTTTTTCACTATCTCGTCCTTCACCTCGCTGTGCGCGGCGTGCCCCCACCAGATCAGCACGTCCGTCTCCTTCAGAACGGCATCCGTCAGGCCATGCTCGGGCTCGTCCAGAGTCGCGGTGCGCGCCGCCACCCCGCCAAGCTTCTCGATCCCGGCGGCTATTACCTTGTGCATCCCGTCAGGATAGACCCTCTTCACCGCCTCGTTCTTCTTCTCGTGCCTGAACTCGTTCCACACGGTCACCTTGATCCCGCTCTTCATCGCCTCGCTCCTAGTTGTGTTTGATTTTCTGTTTGTGATTTTACTAAATGACTGCATTTTTGAAACTACATCTTGCATTATCCAGTTCAAGGATCATCTTATATGCAGTTTGTGATATTGAATTGCATTTTGTGACATATGAGGACATGGGAGACAAGATTCCAGGTTTACGGCTCGATGCCGGAGCTTCCAGTTCCCACTGTCGTAGTGGAGGAGATCCAGGACAACCCCTCCTACAGGCTTCTGGGGCGCAACAGGAGGCTTGACAAGGGTAGCCAGCTCGTCTACACCTTGTCCGGGGAGGGGCGTTTCTCGGCAGGGGCGAGGGAATTTGTCCTCAAGCCCGGGACAGCCTTTCTCGCGCAGCATTGCGACGAGAGGACGGCCTACTACTATCCCGAGGGAGGGAGGGAGCCCTGGGTTTTCCTCTGGATGGCGTTCTACGGCGGCTTTTCAGCGGAGGTGGTCAATTCGATTGTGGCGAGGCACGGCTACATCTACGAGCTGCCGCGGGACAAGGGGATAATATCCCAGATGGAGGCGTTCAAGGGCTTGAAGGGCAGTATCGTGGATCTTTCACCTCTGGCCGGAGCCGGACTTGTGATGGATCTGCTCTGCGGACTCGACCTTCACATCAGCCGGAGAATGGGTGGAAGCACTGTTTCCGCCATACACAAGGCCCAGACCATGCTCATGAAGAGAATATCCGAGGGTGTCGGGGTTCAGGACATCTCTGCCGAGCTCTCGATGTCGAGAGAGCATTTCTCCCGCGTCTTCCGCAAACACGCTGGAGTCACCCCCGAATTCTATATCCGCCGCGAGAGGATAAGGCTTTCCTGCGGACTTCTCAAGGAGACCCAGCTTGACAGCAAGGAGATCGCCGCGAGGGCCGGATACCAGTCGCCGGCCAGCTTCTGCAGGGCATTCAAGAAAATATTGAAAATGACCCCCGAGCAGTTCCGCAAGCTCGGACACTCCCCCGGCTGGGTGTGAAGATCGAGCCAATTATTTCGCGGGATTCTTGAAGGACTCCGGCTTGCCGGTGAGGATGTTGTATTTGACCATGTGGAAGATGGCGGCGATGCCGTCTTGCCAGGTTATCTTCTTGCCCTCCTCATAGGTCCTGCCGTTGTAGCTTATCGGCACCTCGAAGATGCGCAGGCTCCTGTCCTTTGCGATTTTCGCAGTGATCTCCACCTCGAAGCCGAAGCGGTCGGACTCGAGCTTTATGTTCTGGATGACCTCCCTCCTGAAGACCTTGTAGCAGGTCTCCATGTCGGTGAAGTTCAGGTCCGTCAGCAGATTGGATATGAACGTGAGGAGCCTGTTCCCGAGCTCGTGCTTGAAATAGAGCACCCTGCCGGGGCCGCCATGGAAGCGGGAGCCATAGACGACATCGGCCCTCCCGGAGATTATCGGGGCGAGCAGGACCGGATAGTCCGACGGCGAATACTCCCTGTCGGCATCCTGTATCAGGACGATCTCCGCCGTGGCCGCATCTATGCCCCTTCTCACGGCGAAGCCCTTGCCCCTGTTGACCTCGTTCCTAAGCACTTTTATCCGCGCGTCCTTGGCCGCCAGCGCCTCGACCACATCGAGGGATTTGTCCGTGGAGCAGTCGTCAACGATGATGAGCTCGGCCGTCTCCTGGCGGGCGAGGACATCGGCGACGGTGAGATGGACCGTCCCTTCCTCGTTGTATAGGGGCATGACCACGGAGAGGATTTTCCCGGTCTTCATTTGTCGCTCCCGAGTTCGATGGACCTGTCCTTGGCCGCGATTATCGCCGACCGTATTGTCTCCCTGAAATGGTTGCGGGAGAGGACCTCCAGCGCCTTCGCAGTGGTCCCTCCGGGGGAAGTAACGTTGTCCCTGAGGCTGTCCGGGGGAGTGGAGCTTCTCTTCAGCAGGACTGCGGCACCCTCTACTGTATCGGCGGAGAGTTTCAACGCCATTTCGTATGGAAGTCCCGCGGCCTCTCCGGCTCTGGCGAGAGCTTCGATGAATTCGAAGACGTAGGCCGGACCGCTCCCGCTGAGTGCCGTGACCGCGTCCATCATCGCCTCGTCAACCTGAAGCGAGCTTCCCACTGACTCCAGCATTCCTTGCGCGATCTCGATGTCGCCGCCCGAGACGGCTTCGGAGACTGCGTAGGCCGAAACTCCCTTCCCGACCAGGGCAGGGGTGTTGGGCATCACCCTGACTATTCTGCTTGAAGCTGTCTTCCTTTCGATCGCGGATATCCTTACCCCCGCCATTATGGAGACTATCAGCTTGGATGATGCGCGGCCTCCCATCGAATCGAAGAGAGCGGCGGAATTCTGCGGCTTGACCGCAAGGACGACCGCGTCGGCGAAATCCACTGCCTCGTCGAGGCTGTTTGTTGTCCTGATACCTGTCGCCGCACGGAAGCTTTCTGCTGCCTTTGCCGAGATATCGTAGGCGAGTATGAGTGCGCGGGGGAGATTTTTCGACAGCCCTCCCGCCAGTGCCGTCGCCATCTTCCCGGCTCCTAGAAATGTGATTTTGGAGTTCATAGTTTATTGGCTCGGATTAAAGTCCAGAATATATCGCGCCAGACCGTCGCTGTCAATTAATTATTCCCAAATGAACCAATTGGAAAAAAGCCTTAAACGGTATAGACTATTG
>DYMC01000153.1 GCA_020721745.1 Lentisphaera sp.
CGTTCAGCGTTTGCACGTTCAGCGTTTGCACGTTCAGCGTTTGCACGTTTGCCCGTTCAGCGTCTGGGCATTCCCGCCCGCAAGTGCTTTGCGCCGTCCCGGCGCAAAGACAGTGTTTGTGCTACGCCCCGTCTTCGTGCTACGCGCCACGCCGTGGCATGCAGCTCAAACTACAAGCATCCCCTCAATCTATCACGACTCTTTTTTCTCCCTTGACGGCCTCTCCTATGCGTGCGGCTTTGAAGCCTGTCTTTCTGCACACCTTCAAGGCTGTCTCGGCATCGGCCTCTGGCAGAAACCAGACCATGCCTACGCCCATGTTGAAGACGCGGTAGGCCTCCTCTTTGGAGACATTTCCGCCTTCGACGATCATGTTGAAGACGGGTGGGACCGGAAGTATTCCGGTTTCGAAATGAACTCCGACATTAGTTGGCAGGATGCGCGGGACGTTGTCGTAGAGGCCGCCTCCGGTTATATGTGCGATGCCGTGTATCCTGACATCCGCCTTCATGGCGGCCTTTATGGCCGGGAGATATGACGTGTGTGGTTTGAGCAGGGTATCGCCTATGCTTCCGCCGAGTTCCTTGAACTCGTCATGGGGGTCGTATCCGCACCGTTCGAAGAGGATTTTTCTGGCGAGGCTGTAGCCGTTAGTGTGGAGCCCGTTGGAGGCAAGTCCTATCGCGACATGCCCGGGTTTTATCTTCTCGCCGCTTATGATGCGGCTCTTCTCGACGACACCGGTTATCACGCCGACGAGGTCGAAATCGTCGTCGTATATTCCTGGCATTTCGGCGGTTTCGCCTCCGAGGAGGGCGCAGTTCGCCGCCGCGCATGCCTCGACTATTCCGGAAAGGACATCCTCGTATAGCGGGCTCTTGAGCCTGCCTATTCCGATGTAGTCGAGGAAGTATATCGGTTCGGCGCCCTGGACGGCGATGTCGTTGATGCAATGGTTGACGATGTCCCTGCCGATATTGGAGAACTTGTTCATCATTATGGCGACGAGTATCTTCGTGCCGACTCCGTCTATGCTGGAGACCAGGACCGGGTTTTTGTATTTGCGGATGTCTATCTGGAAAAGGCCGCCGAAGCCACCGATTGGTGCAAGCATTTCCTTGCGCATGGCTTTTTTGAACTTGGGCTTCATCTTGCCCAGGAGGCTTCCGGCGAGGTCTATGTCAACTCCCGCCTCCTTGTATAAATTGCTCTTGGCTGCGCTCAATTTGTCTCCTTCGAGCCTTCGGGGCCCATTTTTTATTGCGGCGCTACCGCGCCATATTGTTTGTTGTATCTTTTGATTTCTTCCGTGATCTGGACCGCGAGGCGGAGAGCCTCGAGACCATGGTGCCCTGAGACCTTCGGGGTGGCGATGATGCCGGTCCGTCTCGACTCGGACACGCAGGATATGAAGTCCTCGAGCTCCTTCTCCAGGGCATTGTGGTCGTGGACGGGGATCTGCTCCCTCTTGATCCCGAGGGGATGCTTCTTGTATATGAGCCCGGACTTGCTCCCGTAGTCGAGGGTCAGGTATGCGTCGCTCAGGAAGGCCCTGAATCTGCGCATGGGCTCTCCGCTGACCCGGCTGGCCGTGACGTTGGCCACGCAGCCGTCCTTGAACTTGATGCGGACGTTGGCTATGTCCTCGTTGGGGCTGAGGACGGGAATGCCGACGGCGTCGAATCTTTCGATAGGGCTGTTCACAAGGCGGAGGATAATGTCGAGATCGTGGATCATGAGATCGAGAACGACCCCGACCTCGGTGCCTCTGCGGTGCTGTCCGGGTCTTGGCGGGGGATATGCCGCGAGGCGGTGGACCTCGATGAAGCGTATTTTGCCGGCCCTTTCCTCGATGAAGCTCATCACGGGGTTGTATCTTTCGACGTGCCCGACGGCGAGGACGAGCTTTCTGGTCTCGGCCGCCTTGACGATATCCTCGGCATGCTCGATTCTGGAGGCGATCGGTTTCTCTATGAGGAGGTGCTTTCCCGCGGCGAGGAGCTTCATGGCGACTTCATAGTGGACATCGGCCGGGACGGCTATGCTCAGCGCGTCGCATTTCTGCGCGAGTGACTCGATGTCCGGAAAAGATTTTGTGTTGAACTCGCGGGTTGCGTTGAATGCGTTCTCCGGGTTGAGGTCGTAGATGCCGACGAGGGTGGCCAGCTTGTTCTGCGAATAGAGCCGGGCATGGTGCTTGCCAAGGGCTCCCACGCCGACCACTCCGACTTTGATTTTGGGGTTGACGGACATCCTATCCTCCAGGGCAGTCTGCTGCGACGGCCTCTTTTTCAGTGCTTCAGGCAATGGCGTAATAAGATAGAGGAGAAAATCAAAATGGCAAGCGTTTTTCCCGAAGGAGAACGAATGTTTTGAGGAAATCCCTTTTTGCATCCCCCCATTTCAGGCAGCGTATTTTTATCCTGCTCTTCCTTGCGTGGGGTAGATTCCAGGATTTCCCCCCGCTGTGCGCGAGTTCCGCCGCCTCGATGGAAAGCATGGCGTTGTCGGCCTCCATCACGGCATCCCACTCATCGTCGTCCGGCTGGCGGCCTGCGAATTTCGCAAAGATGACCGAGGACAGGCTCCTCTCCCAGTCGAGGTATCGCCGTATCCGCCACTTCAGCGGCCGGGGAATGTCGCACAAGTATGCCTCCGAGGCATCGTGGAGAAGGGCGAAAAGGGGGGCGAGCCATTTCCTGCCCGGCGCGGACTCTCCCACGTAGGCGGCCGTGTTGACGCAATGCTCCGCGACGGAATAGAAGTCTCTGCAGTGTCCGTTGAATCTGCACTGCATCGCTAGCGAATGGGCTATGTCCTCCATCTCGATGTCCTTCCCCCTGGCGGAGAGTGGATTGACCTTTCTGCCGCTGAAGGTCTCTATCCATAGCTGCGTCTTCTTCGTATTCTTCAATCTTGAATCTCCATATTGCAACCGCGGATTTTTTCACTGAGCTGATTTCAAAACTCCGCGTTCGAGGTAAATCCGTTGGAATCCACAATCCCGACACCTACGGGCCGGGACTGTGAACTCCAACTTTGAAACCAGCTCAAGGGAGGCAATTGCGAAAATCGCCTAGTCCCAGAATATCTTGCATCCGCAGCGTTTCTTCTCGCTCTCGATGAGTTCGGACAGCTTCGATGTGGCCTTCTTTTCGGCGAGATACTTCTTTATCACCGGATATGCCTCGGCGGTGGGGACGTATTTCGCCTCCGTCCTGGCATCGAGTCGGACAATGTGCCAGCCGCGGAGGCTTTTGAAAGGAGCGCTTATCTGTCCGGGGCTCAGCTTCGCTATGGCGTCCGCAAAGGGTTTTGGCAGCTCAGAAGGGGTGAATTCGCCGAGGGCGCCACCATTGCCCCTGGTCTTGTCGTCCTGACTGCTCTCCTTGGCCATCTTTCTGAAGAGATCCGCCGTCTTCGCCGCCGTCCTCAGGCTCTCCAGCTTCGCCGCCGCCTTCTTGTCGTCCATGCTCCCGCTCGATATGAAGATGTGCGAGATGGCGGCCTTTTCCGGGATGAGGAAGACATTCTGGCTGTTGCGGTAGAAGTCCTCGACCTCCTTCGCCGTGGGCGTGAAGCCCGGGATGAATTTCCTCTGCATCCATTTCTCTATGGCTATCCCCTGCCCTATTTTTCTTTTTATTGAGTTCTCGTTCACCCCCATTTCGGCGACAATCGCCTTGGGGCCTCCCTGCACCGCGCCTGCGATTTTCGCAAACTGTGCGTCAATCTCCTCCTGTGAGGCGGTGCATGAGTTTCTCCCGGCCAGGGCGAAGAGCAGTTCCCTCTCGATCAGGAGTCCAAGGGATTTCTTCGCCGCCTCCCCCACCTTGGCCATGTCCTGGGATGTCAGCGCCTTGTCGCTCTGCTTGAGCCTCCTGATCAGGGGCATTATCTCCTCTATGAGATATGCCTTCGGAATCTTCCTGCCGGATATTTCCGCAACAGTGTCGGGCATCGAGACTATGAGCTCGTTCACGAGCTTGGTGTTCTGCTTTCTTGCCTCGTCCTGGGGGAGCGCCGGAACGGAGGCGAGCATCAGGAGGACAACGAATGTGAGACGAAAATTAAGCACATGCATGGAAGTTCTTCCGTGTTAAAACAGCGAAATCTACTCCTGTGTCCAGACGATGGCCGGGTTTTCGGGGTCGGCCAGGGAAAGGGAGAGAAGCATCACGTCCTTGATCCTCCGATCCGTTTGATGCCCGGATATGATCTCCAAGGCCAAATCCATTGTCGAAAGTCTCTGCTCCCGCAGCATGAGGCCCTTGGCCTCCGCCAGCTTCCCAGTCGCCACGGAGAGGAGAGGATTTGCCGGAGGATATGAAAGCGCGAGAGTCTTGAGCGCCGCCGAGGCGCGGGCCAGCGAGGTCCATGTCTCCGCCGCAGCAACCGCTCCAACGGTGCCCTGTATCTTCTTCAAGCGCAGCAGTTCATCCTTTATCAGCAACAGCCTCTCGTTGCGCGAGGATGAAGTTATCCCCTTCGAGCAAATGTCCAGTGCTGCGTCAACATCGCCATCGTCGAGCTTGGACTGCATCTGCTTGACTATAAGGTTCTGGGCCTCCTGCAGCTCGAGATTCGCCAGAAAAGCGCTGTCCTTCAGTTCGCGCAGCCTGCGTATCTTCTCCAGCGCGGCGGCGTGGTCGCCATCCTGCAGCGCATGGAACATGGAGAGCACCAGTTCCGGCTTGACGCTGGGAGGCTCTTTGGCGGCCTGCCCGGGCCCGCAGGAAGCCAGGCATGCAAGGGCCGAGAGAAAGCAAATTGTCCGTCCAAGTCCCATGTGAGTCTTTTTTTTTTCGATTGCACCTGTATAATAACAGCTCCTGGAAGATTTTCAAAGTGGGGATGGAGGCATAATGAGATCAGATTCGAGAAGGAACGACCAGCTTCGCCCGCTGGGACTGCATTGCGGATATCTCCGGAATTGTCCGTCGTCGGTTCTTGTGGAGTTTGGCGGCACGCGCGTGATATGCTCCGCGATCGCGGTGGAGGAAGTCCCTCCGTGGATGAGATACCAGAAGAAAAGCGGGGGCTGGCTCACGGCGGAATACCAGATGCTTCCCTTCTCCACAAAGGAGCGAAGCAGGCGGGAGACGAACAGCATTGGTGGAAGAACCCATGAAATCCAGCGCCTGATCGGAAGAAGCCTGCGCTCGGCGGTGAACCTGGAGAAGATCGGCTCCCGCACCATCTACGTGGATTGCGAGGTGATTGATGCCGACGGCGGCACCCGCTGCGCCTCGATCACAGGCGGGATGACCGCCCTGCGCCTCCTCATCTTGAGGTTGATGGACAAAAAGACCCTCTCCGAATCCCCCCTGCTCCGCAACATCGCCGCCACAAGCGTGGGCATGGTCGGCGGCAAACCCATGCTCGACCTCTGCTACGAGGAGGATTCGACCGCCGAGACGGACATGAACGTGGTGATGGCCGACGACGGTAACTTCGTGGAGATACAGTCCACTGCGGAAAGAAATCCGTTCTCGCGCGGGCAGTTCAACTCGATGCTCGACCTCGCGGCGAAGGGGATATCCGAAATCTTCGCCCTCCAGAACGAGGCAATATTGAAAAGCTGAATCCTGTTAATCGCAGTCAATGTGGTTGCCAGAAGGAGAT
>DYMC01000154.1 GCA_020721745.1 Lentisphaera sp.
GCTCTTAAGCCGGTCATAAGACCGGCGTTCCGTAGGCAATTTTGCAATTACCTCTAATAATAAACAAGAACAAGAAGGATAAACGGGAAAATGCCCCCTGTCCGGATGGGAATTATCCCGCAAGGATGTATATTGCGGGGATGAAGGAGACAAGGAAAAGACAGCGGGTCTTCGGCGTGGCCGGGTGCGTGGCCCTGCTCGCTGTGCTCATTCTTCAGCTTGTGGGATGTTCATTGTTTCCGGAAGGCGGCGCTGCCGCTCCTCCGCCTCTGGCCAGGGAGGAGATTGCGCTTGTGCAAAAGATGGGCGGGGAGGTCCTGCCCGACGGAAACATCAGGATCGGACTGGCGACCATAGACAGGTCTCGCATGGAGATATCGTTTCCCGCCGAGGTGAATCTGAGCACTGGAGATCTGGAGGTGCTCATATGCATTCCGGGGGGGCGGGCGCATGAGAGCCTGCTCATCACCGACCTGGATCCGTTCCACCTGCAGCTCGCGCTGATATTGCTCGGGGCGGAGAATGGAGCGAGGCTGCCCGGGGGGAGGATGCCGCAGGGCAGTCTGCTGGCGATAGACCTGCGGCCTGAAGGAGGGGAGCGGCATCCGGTCGAAAAATGGCTGCGCGACAAGAAGACCGGCGGGGAGCGCAAGAGCCGGGAATGGGTCTTCGTGGGATCGAACTTCGCCCACGACGGCACATGCCTCGCGAAGGAGGAGGGCAACATCGCAAACGTGTGGTCGTTCGGGAACACGATAATAGACAATCCATCCGGTGACGGGGACGGGGACGATGCGCTCGATATATTTGGCGAGAGGACTCCCCGCGCCGGAGCGAAAGTCATGGTCTTCGTAAGACCGCTTCGAGATTAGTTCGAGGCAATTTCAAAATTGCCTCGATGAGCTGATTTCAATGTTGGAGTTCACAGCTTCAGCTGTGTATCTTGTTGATAATGAAACACAACTGAAGTTGTGAACTCCGACGGATTTACCCCGGATGCGGAGTTTTAAAATCAGCTCGATTTGAATTATCCATCCGCGCTGTTAATCTATTGGCAGACGAATTTCATCCAAGGAGAGGTCAGGAAAATGAGCGGTACCATCCCCGTGTTGGCGACGTATGTAAATCCGTATTATCCGTACCAGCAGTCGGACGCCGTCGGAAGAGGCATAGTCCTGCTGCTTCTTCTGTTCTCCGTGTTCACTTGGACGATAATGATAGACAAGGGGATACTGCTCTACCGTGCGCGCAGGAATTCGCTGCTCTTCTCCTGGCTTTTCAGGGAGAAGAAGTTTCCTCTCTCGATATACAGGAAGAGCGCCGAGATAAAGGGTCCGGTCGCGAGGATATACGAAGCCGGGGCGGAGGAGCTTCTCACATTCTACGGCATCCCGCCTGAGTTCGCGGGGCAGTATGGACAGCAGATACCGGTGAAGAAGCTTTCGACAGCACAGATCGAGACCGTCCGCAGCGCGCTCGAGAGGTCGGTCGCGGACCAGATAGTCAGGCTGGAGGACAAGATGGGGCTGCTGGCAACTGCTGTCAGCGTGAGCCCGCTTCTGGGCCTCTTCGGGACCGTCTGGGGCATAATGATGGCCTTCTGCGCGATGGCAATCCATGGCAAGGCCGAGATCAACGCGATGGCACCGGGGATAAGCGGCGCGCTCCTGACCACGGTTGTCGGACTCATTGTCGCGATACCGTCTCTCATCGGCTTCAATTTCCTCTCCAACACTATCCGCCAGATAACAGTAACAATGGACAATTTCGTTGAGGAGTTCATGGCGAAGGTGAAGCTGGAGCAATTCGAGGAGTGATCCATGGCAAGACAGAAGCAGAGATCGCAGCTAAGCGCGATCAGCGAGATCAACATGACCCCGCTGATAGACCTCACGTTCCTGCTCCTCATAACCTTCATGATAACCGTTCCTCTCATGGAGTATGGCGTCAACGTGAACCCGCCCGAGATGAACGCGGAAAGGCTTCCCGAGGACAGCTTCAAGGTGATAAATCTGGACAAGAACGGGAAGATAGAGTTCAACAAGAGACCCTACAGGCTGGAGGATCTCTCGGCTGAACTGGTCCGGCAGAAAAACCTCGATGGCAAGCTCTCGCTTCTCATCCGTGCCGACGGCAGCCGCCAATACAAGGAAGTGATGGAGCTGATGAAGACAGCGAAGGACGCGGGGATAAAGGAAATTTCCCTTGTGACACAGGCGGAGTGACCGGCTCCGGGCCGGGCTCCATCGGGGTAAATATTCACTGGAGGTAATTGCAAAACTCTTTTTGCGGGCATGGCAACACGTGATTTCATACGTGTCAAGAGCATGCCCCTCCACGCCGATTTTTGCGAAAAATCGGCGTAAAAATGGAGGGACGCGGTTTTGCCTGCGGCAAGCGTCGCTTCGCTCGGCAAGGCGCGTCCGGAGTTTTGCAGTTGGCTCCACTGAACTCTTACCCATCGGGCTTGTTAGGATGCGGAGTTTTGCAATAGGCTTATAAACGCAAGGAAACGGGAGAAAGGCTATGAACAGACACACGATATCGGTGCTGGTCGAGAACAAGTTCGGGGTCCTCGCGAGAGTCGCCGGGCTGTTCAGCGGAAGAGGCTACAACATCGAGTCCCTGTCCGTGAACACGACCGAAGACCCGAGATGTTCCCGGATGACGATAGTCACAACCGGGGACGAGAGGATAATCGAGCAGATAGACAAGCAGGTGAGCAAGCTGGTGGACGTTATCAAGGTCACGAATCTGACCTCCGGACGCTTCATCGAGCGCGAACTTCTGCTGCTGAAGGTGAAGGCGACCAGCGCGAACAGGTCGCAGATAGTGGAGCTCGTGGAGATATTCGAGGGCAAGATAGTGTGCGTGGGAGGAGGGGAGATAGGTATCGAGCTGTCGGGCAGGGACGAGAAGATTGGCGACTTCATAGAACTCATGAAGCCGTTTGGAATACTGGAGATGGCCAGGACCGGCCGGGCGGCAATATCGAAGGATCCTTCCAAAGGGAAGTGACGCTATCCGCGAGCCGCTCCCGCGATCGCCGGGAGGAATCTTGACTAAGAGGAATTGCAATGCTGAATTTCTTCAAGGGGAGATGGTCGGCCTTCATATCGGGGCTGGCCGCCGCCATGCTTTTCATCATAATCATCTATGCGCTTGACACCCCGGCGGGGATGTCGGACGCATACCTCAAGATATCCGACTACTGCCGCGAGTCCCTCCACATGCGCAAGGTGTCGGAATTCTTTCCCTTCGACTGGCAGACCGCTTTTTTGGCGGGGATAGGGCTGGGCGCGATACTGGCATCGTTGTCGGGCGGGACTTGGCGGCTGAGGATGATTCCGGAGGACGTGAAGGGCAGCGGTCCGGTTGGAGCATTTGGCGTGACCATCCTGCAGAACGTTGCAGGTGGTTTTCTGGTTATGACCGGGTTGCAGTTCGCGGGAGACTCTTTTTTGGGGCAGTGGGCGGCGGCGATGCAGCTTTCGACGGGAGCGTGGATATTCATGTTTTCATTCATCGTGTGGGGCGTGGTGTTCTCCGGCATATCCCGGGCGGCGGCAAGCGGAGGCGGTGACAAGCCCAAAAAAAGGGGAGGGAAGGAATGATGCATCCTCTTTCCCTCGAAGGAACGGCGAGGCTGGTGGCTGGACTCCTCCTCGGAACGGCCTTTGGCTTCTTCCTGATACAGTCAGAAATGGGCTGGAGAAAGACGCTCCTGGACCAGCTCGCCATGAAGAACGGAAAGTTCTTCAAAATTCTCTTCTCCTCGCTGGCCTTCGGCGCTGTCCTCTTCTATTTCGCAAAGAACTACGGGATAGTCACCATACAGACGCGTCCTACCTTTTTCTGGGGCGCGGCCGTCGGGGGGATGCTCTTCGCCGCAGGAATCGCCCTCTGCGGACAATATCCGGCGGCGGCGGTTGCCTCCCTTGCGACGGGCAAGACATATTCGCTGTGGACATTCATCGGCATGCTGCTGGCTCTGCCGTCGGTGCATTTTCTCTCGAAGTGGATATCGTCCACGGTGCACAAGTGGCCCGCGCCGGCGTTCTACGCCGACAGGATGGAGAAGATGTTTGCCGGATTCCACAACATCTACTTCTGGGTTGCCGCGTTCTCCGCCCTGATGTTCCTCTTCTTCGAGTTCGTCCAGGGAGGGGGCGATGACGAAGCCGAGGAGAAGAAGGAGAGGGAATAAACGCGGGATCAACGAATTCGAAGCACTAATATCGAAGGACAAAACTTGGTGGTGGAATTTTCTTCCTTCGCTTCGCTTTTTCGAGTTGTAAGTCCTTATCTGCTAGATGACTTCCTTCGACTGCGGGTAGCTGCCTAGTATCCGGACGAACTGGCACATCTCGCCAAGCTCGGCGACCGCTTTCGAAAGAGGAGTTTCGCTGATATGGCCTTTGAGGTCAACGAAGAAGAAATATTCCCAGTTCTTCCTGCGCGACGGGCGGCTCTCGATCATCGTCAGCGTAATGCCGTTCTTCTTAAAAGGCACGAGACTGTCGTAAAGCGCTCCCACCCTGTCCTTTACGGCGTAACAGACCGATGTCTTGTCGTCTCCGGTAGCCTTCGGCTCCTGTTTCCCGATTACAAGGAATCTGGTGGTGTTGTATGGATTGTCCTCTATCTGGCTGGCCAGTGGCTTCAGACCATATATTTTGGCCGCCATCAGGCTTGCTATTGCGGCGCTGCCCTTCTCCCGGGCTGCAAGCTCGGCCGCCTTTGTCGTGCTCGACACCTCGACATTCTCGGCACCTGCAAGATGTTCCTGCAGCCATAGCCGGCACTGCCCGAAGCATTGCGAATGTCCATAGACCTTCCTTATCTTCGAAAGAGGATGTCTTGACATCAGGCACTGGTGTATGCGCATGTTTATCTCGGCGCATATCTTCACGGACGAGTTCATCAGCATGTCCAAGGTGTGGTTGACCACCCCTTCGGTGGAGTTCTCTATCGGAATCACACCGTAGTCTATGCGTTCGGCATCAACATCGTTGAAGACATCCGAGATAGCCGCCTTCGAGGCGTATTCGACAGCATGGCCGAACTTGGCGTAGGCGGCAAGATGCGTGAAAGACGCCTTTTGGCCGAAATACGCGACATGCAAAGGCTTCTCAAGGGCGATCGAGGCCGACATTATCTCCCGGTATATCGCGCGGAGGGCCTTGGACGGCAGCTTGCCTTTGTTGAATTTCTCCAACCTGTCCAAAACGAACTTCTCCCTCTCGGGAACGTATATCTTCCTGTCCGTCCGCATCTTCGTCCTGCCAACCTCGGCGACGACATCGCAGCGCTTGTTCAGAAGCTCGACTATCTTCTCGTCTATCGCATCTATCCTGGTGCGAAGCTTGTCCAGGCTCATGTCCAGACCTCCGGGAAAATTTTTCCGAATATACCGCCCATTCGCACTTTTTCAAAATCGGGCATGGACAATCCGGCTTTGCCGTTGTAATCTTATGGGAATGCCAGCAGACAAGACATTCATATTGCCAGACAAGGAACCGGACTCGTCCGGAGAGGGGCGGATGTGCCGGCAGTCCGGCGCCCCTGCCCTGAAGTTCAACACCATCGCCTCCTCCACTACCCACGTCACCGATGAT
>DYMC01000155.1 GCA_020721745.1 Lentisphaera sp.
ACCATCCAAAATTCTCACGTTTTATTTCAACTTATTTACGATGCATGACACTAGCTCCCCTTGAAGAAAAAACCGGCGGCGGCCGCCAGAGGAAAGATCAGCAGCAGCGTCCACGCCCCGGCAAGAAGCCCGGCCGACGAAAGATACACGGTCTGGAAGAGCAGCATCCCGCATATCAGCCTGCCTATGTCGGCGCTCGTGTCGGAATTTCCTGCCGCCATACGCTTCTTTAAGAACAGAACGAATATGAGCAGCAGCGGCAGAAGCCCGGCCAACCCGACGAAGAGAGCCGGAGGAAGCATCCCGGTGCTCCTTGACACGAAGAACATTCTCGCCGCGAAATGCCCGGAGAGCAGGACGAGAGACAATCCTGCAATCCACGCGCCGGTGATCAACCTTGATTTCTCCGCGCTCCTCTCGTCCCTTGCCTCGACAGACACCCCGAATACGTATGCAGTATAGAGGATCGTGAAATATAACATAGCGAGAAGCTCCGGCAGCGATCCTGGAATCCCGAAACAGGATGCGCCCAGAATGACGTTTAGCCCTCTGCACGATGCCAGAAGAAGAGGCCCTATGACTCCGTTCGACTTGAAGACGAAATCATATAGGGCTATGCACGAGAGGAGGGCGGCGCAGAGCAGTCCGCAGCGCGGATGCGCCGCGAAGCCCAGCCCCAGCCCGGAGACAAGCATGAGAATCGCAGCAGCCTTCGCCTCTCCAATACTTATCCTCCCGGATGGCAGCGGCCGCCAGGGACTGCTTATCCTGTCCTCTTCCAGGTCCTTGATGTCGTTGCATATCAAGCCGAAGATGTAGCATGACAGCGAAGATGCGCATACCAGTGCGAAGGAGCGGTCGAAGGATCTTCCGCCGGCGAGAAGGAATCCGCAGATGCAGTCCCCGGGCACCGTGAACAGATTCGGGAGTCTCGCGAGAGCCATCCACCCCCTGGCCTTTTCAATTATGAAGTTCAATGTCTCTCCGCTTTTGTGAACATTGCGAAGGAATTATCAACGCTTTTAGCCGCCAGATCGTCCACATCCCGGCCCAGTATACTGGCCGCCTTCTCGACTATCAAATGAAGATATTCGGGATGGTTCGGCTTGCCACGGAACGGCGCAGGAGCCAGATATGGAGAATCAGTCTCGAACAATATCCTGTCATCCGGAGCCGCACGGAGAAGTTCCCTCACATTCTCTCCATTCGAAAAAGTTATTATCCCGCCAAAACCAATGTAGGCGCCAAGGAGGAGAAACTCATCAAGCCATTTCCTCGACCCGGTGAAACAGTGCATCACAAAACGCCCGCCCCCCAGGGAGAAATCCTTCAATATAGCATGGCAGTCCGAATACGCCCCGTCGGCACCGCCCTTGTCCCTGCAATGTATCACTGCGGGAAGGCCAAGACGCAGCGCCGCCTGCAGCGATATCTCAAGAAGCGGCCGCTGCCTCCTCCTGTCGGATAACTCGTAGTAGTAGTCCAGCCCCGTCTCGCCTACAGCCACGCATCTCGCATGGTTCAACAGCCCGCATATCCGGGAGAAATCCTCCCCGGCATCATGCGGATGTATCCCGGCTGAGAACCACACTCCACCAAAAGCAGAGGCGAATTCCATCGCCGCGAAACTTGTTTCTATGTTGATTCCAGATATCAACATGGAATCGACTCCGGCGGCAAGAGCCCTCCTGTGGAAATCGGCAGGGTCGCCTCCGTCGAGATGAGCATGAGTGTCGAATAGCTTCACAATATGTTCCTTCGCAAAAAAAATAAAATTTATCAACAAATCAGTTTGCAATTGTTGTGAAGGGCGCTAAATTATCCCTAGTTACACAAAAAACAAAACACAAAAACAAAACAGGAGAACGAAATGTCCAATCTCAATCTCGTCTTCAGAAAGGAAGTCTCCAGAATCGTGTCGAGGGAAACCAGAAGCGTGGTGGACCCGCTGATCGTGAAAGTGCTCGCCCTGAAAAAAGAAATCGCAGAACAGAAGCAGATGCTCAAGGTTCTCGTCGAAAACGCAGGCCTCCAGAACAGGATAGTCTCTGTCAAGGATAAAATCAAACCCATCCCGGAAGAAGACCTCGAAAATGTGAGAATCGGCGGCAAGCTCATCAAGAAGATGCGCTCCAAGTTCAAGATGACCAGAGATGTCCTCGCCAAGATGCTCGGTGTCAGCCAGAACTCTGTCTACCAGTGGGAAAGCGGAAGGGTTCGCCCGAGGAAGCAGGTGATAGCTAGACTGGTCGCTCTCAGAAACATGGGCAAGAAAGACATCAGGAAAATCGTCGTGCAGCTCAAGGATCAGGCACCTAAAAAACAATCCGCCGGTAAAAAACGGCCGGCCACGGCAGAGCAGGCTCCCGTAGCGAAACAGCCGGAACAGACACCCGCGGCTGAATGAATATCAGGTGTTTTGCGACACCTGAAAACGACGCGTTTCCAAGTCCCCGGAATCCGGGGACTTTTTTTAGCCTTGCTCGCTCGCTTTGAACGCATCCTTCCCTATGATGGGCACGAAGCGGCATCCAGTATGCTCCGTGATAGAAACGTCCTCTCCCGTCTCCCGCTTCTCCACCAGCAGAAGACGCTGGACTTCGAGCGGCCCACATGGTATTGTCAGCCTGCCTGATGGGGCGAGTTGTCCAATAAGCGCGGGTGGAATCCTCGGACACGCCCCGGAGACTATAATCAGATCGAACGGAGCGGCCTCCGGAAATCCAAGACTTCCATCTCCAACCACAAACCTCACCCGCGACGCATATGGGAGCCCAAGCATGTTCCCCTCCGCGAATTTCGCAATCTCCTCTATCCTCTCGATGCTGACCACATCGAATCCAAGCCGCGCGAGAATCGCGGCCTGATAGCCGGACCCGGTGCCGACATCGAGCGCCCGGGCAGGCGGCTTCGTGTAGACAAGCTCGGTCATCAATGCCGCCATGTAGGGTTGCGATATGGTCTGCCCGCAGCATATCGGAAGGGGATGGTCTTCGTATGCGCACATCATGTGTTCGGGCAGGACGAATCTCTCCCGCGGAACGTCCAGAAATGCGTCCAGAACACTTTGGTTTGATATGCCCCGCGGGAGGAGCTGTCCCTCTACCATGTCTCGGCGTTGGATTTCAAATCCAGGGCTTATCATCTCCTCTTCGCAGCCATCATCCTGCTGATGGTCTTGCGGTCCTCGTCGCGCTTCAGTTTCTCGCGCTTGTCGTATTGGGTCTTTCCCTTCGCCAAGGCGATGTCCACCTTGACTCTCCCACCCTTCAAGTGGAAGTCCAGAGGCACTAGCGTCAACCCCTTCTGCTTCAGTGCCTGGAATATCTTGCGGATCTCCGCCTTGTGAAGCAAGAGACGCCTGGGGCGGACAGGATCGTGGTTGTTGTGGCTGCCAAACTCGTATTTGGATATGTGGCAGCCAAAGAGCTTCACCTCGCCTTCCTCGACCTTCGCGAAGGATTCGTTCAGCGACACGTTCTTGAGACGGCAGCTCTTCACCTCGGTCCCCTTCAGCTCTATCCCTGCCTCGTGAACCTCGATTATATGGTAGTCGTGCCGCGCCTTCCGGTTCTCTATCAGTGTCTTGCTCATACCCTCAAATATATTTGCATTCAGCCATATATCAAAGCCATCAATTGCAATCGCTCCAAAAAACAGCGGAGAGAGAGGCGATCCCAGTTGATAACTGCCCTTCCTATGCTATTTTTTGCTTTTCAAAACATAAATCGAAGGATTTGATAATGCCAGAGGAAAAAGATTCCGACAGGATGGAGAAAATCGTCTCCCTCTGCAAGAGGAGAGGATTCATATTCCAAAGCTCAGAAATATACGGCGGCATAAATGGATTCTGGGACTACGGCCCATATGGTGTCGCGCTCAAGCGCGCCGTCGAACAGGCGTGGTGGCGCGAAATGGTCGAGCAGAGAGACGACGTTGAAGGCATAGACTCCACCGTCATCTGCCATCCCAGCGTCTGGAAGGCATCAGGACATCTGGACAAGTTCGGCGACCTCATGACCGACTGCAGAGACTGCAAGGCACGACACAGGGTTGACCAGATGGAGGACAAGTCCGTCTGCCCGGCATGCGGCTCCAAAAACCTCACCGCGCCACGCGAATTCAATCTCATGATGAAGACATACGTCGGCCCCGTCTCCGACGAGGACCATGTCGCTTATCTCCGGGCGGAAACATGCCAGTCCATATTCCTCAACTTCAATCTCGTCCGCATAAGCACAAGGCGCAGCCTGCCCTTTGGAATCGCCCAGATCGGAAAGGCCTTCAGAAACGAGATCAATCCGAGGAATTTCACCTTCCGCTCCCGCGAGTTCTCGCAGATGGAGATGGAGTTCTTCTGCGCCGAAGAGGACTCGATGAAATGGTTCGAATACTGGAAGAACGAGAGAATCAGATACTACCGCGATGTGGTCGGCTTCGCGGAGAACGAAATCAAAATCCACGAGCACGAGGCACTCGCCCACTACGCCAGGGCCGCCCTCGACATAGAATTCAAATTCCCCTTCGGATGGGGCGAACTCGAAGGCATACACCACAGAGGAACATGGGACATGGGCCGCCATCAGGAATTCTCAGGGGAGTCCCAGGAATATTTCGACCAGACCGCAGGGAAAAAATTCCTCCCCACCGTGGTCGAAACTTCCGTCGGAGTTGACAGAACCGTCCTCGCGATAATATGCAGGGCATACGACGAGGACAAGGCCGAAACCAAGAAGGAGGGGATGGAGGAGGACACAAGACTGGTCATGCGAATCAAACCCCGCTTCGCTCCAGTCCAGGTCGCAGTCCTGCCGCTCGCAAAGAAAATCGCGGAACCCGCCGAAAAAATATACAGGGATGTCAAAAAATTATTCCGATCCGAATTCGACCTCACCGGAAGCATCGGGAAAAGATATAGACGCCAGGACGAGATCGGAACCCCATTCTGCGTCACTTTCGACTTCCAATCCATCGAGGACGGCGCCGTGACCGTCCGCGACAGGGACCGCATGACGCAGGACCGCATCCCGGCCGCAAATCTGAACCAGTATCTGACGGAGAAAGTACATGCCTGAGAACAATAGCCCCAAAACGCCATCGCTCGCATGCCCGAAATGCCAGGGCAGATTCCTCAACGAGAGGAAGATCGGGGCAACCACCGTCCATGAATGTCCGTGCTGTTCCGGAATCTGGCTGGACAAGGGCGAGCTCAACGAAATAGCCCACCCGGCCGAGGGAGACCTCGAATACTGTTCCCGCGAAAACATCGAGGAGGACAGGATATCCGAGTTCCTATGCCCGGCCTGCAAGGGAAGCAAGATGGTCAAGGTCAATTTTGTCTCCTACTCCGACATCATCATGGACTACTGCGAAAAATGCGGCGGCCTATGGCTCGACAGGGGAGAGCTCGACGCGATAATCGCAGAAGTCGAAAAACTCAAGCACGTCCCCGAATCCTGGGACCACAAAATAATGGTCTTCCTCTCCAAACTGCCATTCTAAATTCCCTTGGTAATCGGATTACCAAGGGAATTTGGATGTATTCATTTCCGTTTAGGGCAATTGCCCTTGCCCTAAACGGAAATAAGGGCGATTGAT
>DYMC01000156.1 GCA_020721745.1 Lentisphaera sp.
GATCGCCCTCATTGCTTGCCCCCGCCTGGGGCAAATCACCGTAAGAAGAGGAAGATCCGCCACCGCCGCAGGCCGACAATGCGCCGACAGTCAGACCAAGCATCGCGAGAACCAGGAAGCGCTTGTTCATGCTAGACACCTTCATGATAGACACCGAATTCTTATTATTGAGTTTCCACGGAAGAAGATGCCGCGTCACGCAGCGCCTTCATGGGCTTCAGTACGGGGCGGCAGGTAGCCGCCACATCAAAGACCTCCCCCGTGCGCGGGTTGCGTCCGACACGGGCTGCGCGCCTCTTCAGAATGATCCGTCCCACGCCAGGTAACAGCATCTCCTCTCCGGCAGCGAGGCGCCGTACAGTAACCTGTTCCAGCGCGGCGAGCACGCCAGATACCACATCGGCGCGCATTCTAGTTACCTCGCGGATCGCTTGGATTACTTCGCTTTTTTTCATCTGTTCACCATTTTTGAGATTTGCCAAACGTTCTACAAACACACCAAGGAAACGTTGACTACAATGTAATGCACATGTATCCTTCAGTCAATCTCAACTTTTCGCTCCAAGATAGCATCGACACAAGGAGCGAGAACAGGGGCGGCTTACGCCGCCGTGCTATCCCTCCCCGGCCTAAACGCCGGGGTCTCTCGCGAAAACTGATGAAAAAAATCGCTTTCATCCTGAGCCTCATCCTTTCAGCATCCGCACATGCTCAAGAACCACGCGAAATACCCTTCCAGCAATGCTTCAAGGAAGCCGCTGAACGCCAGAACGTCCCCAGTGAAATCTTGATCGCGATTGCAATCCAGGAATCCTCATTAAATCCGCGCGCCATCAAAAAGAACAAGAACGGCAGCACGGATTATGGAATCATGCAGATCAATTCATGGTGGCTGCCCAAGCTAGAAAAAATTGGCATCCAGAAAGAACATCTTTTTGATGTTTGCACAAATATCCATGTAGGAGCATGGATATTTGCTCAGGGAATTGCCACACATGGATGGAATTGGAAAGGCATCGGCGCATACAACGCGCGCAATGATCGCTTGCGCATGGCTTATGCCGAAAAAATTTTGAAGCGCTGGAAAGCGCTTACCTTATCGGCCATGAGAAACACATCAACTGCCAGTGCGATGCTCATGGAAGAAAAAACCTCACAGAACTGACGTGGAACTTATCATTTAACAGTTTGTCGCGACTTCCCAACCAA
The DNA here is from genome assembly GCA_020721745.1 of Lentisphaera sp. Classification (GTDB taxonomy): domain Bacteria; phylum Verrucomicrobiota; class Lentisphaeria; order Victivallales; family GWF2-50-93; genus DYMC01. The sequence continues at coordinate 1,210 of DYMC01000156.1, forward strand.
ATTGGAGGGTCATTGTTCATGCATCACCATCATTCACCCGGTCACGGTCATAATCACACCCATGGACAGCGCGCCCATCATCATATTGCACAGGAGCCGAACGAATTCATCTCAACCTCCAACACGGACGCGCAGGCCGTTCAGTATTTGAACGAACTTTTTCGCAAGGCGGCCCGCGAAGGCTACAGTGACGTGCATCTGGAGGATGTCGAGCAGGGCTGTCAAATCCGGGTTCGCAAACGCGGAGAAATGGTGATTCTCGACCATGTTAACGCGAACTTTTCCCGCGAGTTCGACAACAAGATCCGCATGAAGTGCAAACTCTCCATTGTGGAGCGCATGACGCCCCTGGACGGGAAGTTCAGATTCGAGGTTGATGGGCGTTTTGTTGATGTCCGTGTGAGCATCCTACCCCTGGCTCATGGGCAGTCGATTGTTTGCCGACTTCTTGATCAGATGTCCAACCTCATACAACTCGATGACATCGATATGCCAGAAGATATTCGAGGCGCTATTCTACACATCATCAGTCAGCCGCAAGGTCTATTCCTCGTGACCGGCCCAACGGGTTCCGGGAAAACCACCAGCCTGTACGGAATTCTTCAGCAACTCAATACGACGAGTAAGAAGATCATCACAATTGAAGACCCTGTGGAATACCGCATTGCCGGGATAAATCAAGCACAGACCAACAACAAACTGACCTTCGCCGGAGCTCTAAAATCCATACTTCGCCAAGACCCCGACATCATCCTTGTTGGTGAAATCCGCGACTCCGAAACGGCGCGCATCGCCACGCAGGCGGCGCTCACCGGTCATATTGTGCTGTCCACTCTGCACACCAACAATGCCATCGTTACGCTCAGTCGAATGCTGGATCTTGATGTTGACCCCAATGCATTGAGCACGGCAATGAGCGGATTTATGGCACAGCGCCTGGTTCGCTCGCTTTGTCCGTTCTGTCGCAAGCCGACCCCAGTGACTGAATACGCCAAACATCAAATGGCATCCCATGGCATCGATCTCACCGAGATCGATGAAAATGCCGTGATTTATGAGCCCGTTGGCTGTGATCACTGCATCGACGGTTGGAGCGGCCGCATTCCCATCTTCGAGATGGTGATCAGTACGCATGATGTGCGTTTTGCGATCGAAAAAGCCGACATCAAGGCTCTCTCCCGTGCGGCTAGTCAGCAGCCTCAATACCGCACCTTGGGAAATCACGCCATGCGTCTGGTTATCGACGGAAAGACTTCGCTCATCGAAGCCCTGGTGGTCGCAGGTTCCGCTCAATTTTACGAGAGGTAATCATCTCATGCCCCTTGAGACCGACAAGCTACGTAGACAATCACTTTTGTGGTTGGCTTCCATCATGACCATGGAACAAGCCCGCGCAGCCATTCCAAACCCAAACAACCTCCCTGGAACGCAGCCCCCCGTGGGGTCGTCGAAACCCTATGAGAGTATTACCCCGCCTGTCACGGCGGACAGAAACATCGTGCGGTTCTTCTTCTCTTATAACTGCCCGCACTGCCGCAATTATCACAACGGAATAGTCAGGTGGGGCGAGAGCCTACCCTCGCCGCTCAAGTTCGTAAGCACACCGATCTTAAATTCACCGGATGATGACAGCATCATCACCTGCATCTTTGCGCGTCTGATCGGCGAGACCATCGCCCCGAAGTCGCTCTCCGCCTACGATTTCGAGATCTATTCACTTGTCCAGGGCGACCCTTATGGCAGCGGCCCTGCCTCAAGCGTCAGCGTCAATGACGCCCTGGCGGCGCTGGTCCGCGCCGGCGTTCCGCCCGAGAAAATAAAGGCGTTCATCGAGAGATCGGAGATCAAGAAGATCGAAGCCAAAATCATGGATAACGCCAAAATCATCAAGACCTACTCGATCAAGGTCACTCCGTCCGTCGCCATCTCCGGGAGATTCCTCGTCACCCCCGATCACGTCAACGGCAATGCACAGCAGTTCGGCGCACTACTGAATGGCATAATCAGTCGCATTCTTGAAGGAGGCAGCCATGCTATCGGCCTTTAAGCGAACCGCGATCGCCCTGGGCTTGTCCGCCTTCCTGATTCCAGGACTTCTCCCTGCGGAGGGCCAGGTCGCAACACCCATTGAGCAAGGGCAGTCCATGGAAAACGAAAACCTCCCCGAATGGTTCAAGGACAGCAAGCGCCTGTCTGAGTTGCTAGGCGGCAAAGCCGTTGGCAACGTCACGGATGCCAAAGTCATTCGACGCACCCCCACCCCGATTGCCGGTCTCGATGCGTTAGTGATCGAGGGGACCGTATCCTCCCAAGGCGTTGATCCACACCCCGAAACTTTTGTCATTTACCTCGACAAGACCGGCCGTTATCTGGTTGCCGGGCTGGTCATCGACATGGAAAAGAACCGTAACCTTGGCCAACTCATCGATCGTCAGGTGCGCGGAGAACGAGCCGACAACCCTGCACTGGCACTTGACCCGCTTGATATGCATGGCGTGACCGCCGTCAACCAAAATGCGCGTGACGAAACGATCATCATTGTCGCCGACCTTGGCCCCGAGAAGGGGCGACAGAACATCCTTTCGATTCATCAGCTTTACACCTCCCTGGTAGCCAGCGGGCAATCTTTAGCACATCTCAAAATCATTCCTGTCTCGGCTGGCAAAGATGAAATGGCAACCGCCGCCATGGCGATGGCTATGGGATACGACGATCTTCGCACCGGTGATGGCTACAACAAGATCATCGAGTTTTCCGAGAAAGGAAAGAATGCACCCTGGCTTGACAAGCAGCGCCTGCAGGCCGAAAAGGACCTGAAGGCTGTCATGGGTCGGGGCATTTTCAAGCTCGATGACAACTCGACACAGGCTCTTTTGGCCAAACTCAACACCCTGCCCTTGGTGTATCGCGAAACAAAAGGGAAGGTCGAATACTTACCTCTGCCCACCTCCAGTGAAGACTGGAAAAAACTTTTTGTCGGAGAGAAATGATGGAAAACTTCGAGATCCGCCCATCATGGGCGAACTTCATTGATCGGATCATCCTCGCAACTTTCGCCTTTCTTGGCGCTGGTTTCACAATGTTTGCTCTTCCATCCAACCTGCAAGGGGAATCATCATGGATGATAGCAGCCTTGTTCGCGTCGGCTGGATGCTTCATTGCCTTGAGTGTTCTGATCAAGCGCTATTCATCGCTGTACACCCTGAAAGATGGCATGTTAAGCGCGCAGCACGGCATCATCGCACGCAATCTAACCACCATCCATATCTCGAAAATCCGCTCAATCAACCTGCATCAATCCGCCATGGATCGTCTTATGAACACGGGAAACCTGCTGTTTTTGTCGGTGGCTGGCGGAGGTGATGCTGATGTGGCGTTTCACGGCGTAGACGACGCCAAAAACCTCAAACTCAAAATTGAGAAACTCACTCAAGGCAACGATAAAGCATGAAATCAATCATTCCTCTGACGCTTACTCTGGCAATCGCCCTGCCGGCTTCGGCCGCTCATGCTCCGAAGGGGCTGGCTGAAAAACTCACTGCAGCACTACCCGGTCTGACTGTGGATGCACTCAACCAAACGGAGGTTAAAGGCATCTACGAACTCGTATCCGGCAAAGATGTGGCCTACGTCTCCGAAGACGGCCGGTATATGTTCCAGGGCATCCTGTTCGACATTGAAAATCGGAAGAACCTTACTGAGGCCCGTCTCGACGGCATCCGAGCCAAATCGCTTAAGAGCATCAAGGATGAAGACACGATTGTGTATGCGCCGAAGGGTGCCGTGAAAGAGACCATTACGATCTTTACTGATCCGAGCTGTCCCTATTGTCGCAAACTTCACAAGGAGATCCATGAACTCAACAAAGCCGGAATCAAAGTACGATACGTGATGTACCCGCGCGATGGCATCCAATCTCAGGCCGGTAAGGAAAGCCTGAGCATCCTTTGCTCCAAGAACAGGCTTGAGGAATTGGACAAGGCCATGAATGGCCAGTCCAACACGAATACCTCGTGTGAAAACTCAGAACTGGAGAAGTCCAACCTGGAGAAGTTCATCCAGCTCGGAGATGAGATGGGGCTTCAGGGAACGCCATACATAATCAACAGTGACGGACGAGCCATCCCAGGATACCGTCCGGCCAAAGATCTTATCCAAGAGATTGGGCGCCTCTAAGAAAGCCGCATCAGCTTGAAATCCCCCCGCCCTATTTAGACGTGCGGGGAGGATTTCAAGTAGGTGGATTTGAGGATTGCAATTGCATCCTGCGGCGTTTGTACGACAGGAAACGAGCAGGCCAGCATCAGGTTGACCGGCAGACCGAAGTCCTCC
>DYMC01000157.1 GCA_020721745.1 Lentisphaera sp.
TCACCCGCTCCAGTTCCTTGAGAAAATCCAGAGCGGGTTCGGGAAATCGAACAAGCTGCCTGCGGCAGGGTTCGATTCCGTAGGGGCATGCCGCAGAAGCGGCACGCCTGCTTCGCATCACCCGCTCCAGTTGTACGTGTTCAGTAAACTACGTCCGTTTGCTGAATCCGTACCTCTTGTAAAGATTCGCTGAACGACCTAGTCCAGTGAATATTTACCATTTGGTGGGGTTCCAGAGCGGTCAAATGGAGCAGACTGTAAATCTGCCGGCTATGCCTTCGATGGTTCGAATCCATCCCCCACCACCAGCCCTCATGCGGAAAAGAATTCCGCAACCCACAGCCTACAGGGGGTGGATGAGAAACACCGAAGGTGCTTCGTGCAGCCCGAGCAAACACGAAAACACTTCTCGGACACCCAGTGGGGCGGTCATTCTTGGCCGCCAAAAGAGAAACCAACCTAGCCCGTTTTTCGCGCGAAAAACGGGCTAGCCCATGCATTCAAGGTGTTTTTGCGCGGACGCGCCATATATCCAGGCTCAGAGGACTCTCAAATCCTCCTGCCTATGCGACAATGAAATTCCAACTGCTTTTTTTAGGTTGATTTTTCCTCCGGGAACCCATAGCTGAACTCGAAATATGTTCGGCCGAACTGTCAACCGGCAGGCTGGTGCTGCAGGAAATAATAAGAAAGCAGTTCAGTTTCCGTTTTCCGTTTCCGCGTTCTTGCCATTTTTGCTTCCGGATTCGGCGCTGTCTCCGTTCTTCTGGGGGTCGGCTTCGACCTCGATTACCTTGACAACTCCGGTGATCTTGTCGTCGCTGTTTGTCCGCATGATGCGGACGCCTTTCGTGGCTCTGCCGACAAGCCTTATTTCTGAGACGGGGACTCTGACGGTCTGGCCCTTCTCAGTCATCACCAGGATTTCGTCCTTGTCCTCGACCTGAAGGGTGTTGATCACGGATTCGCCTTCGCGCAGTTTCATGTTGGTCACGCCCTTGGCTCCACGGCGCGTCTTCCTGTATGTGCTGAAGAAGCTCCGCTTGCCCATGCCGCCGTCGCTGACCACAAGTATCTGAGGGCCGCCCTTGGCCGCGGCCTCCTCGTCGGATTCGATCTCCTCGCGGCAGTCGAGAGTCTCCATGCTTATGACATGGTCCTCCTTGAGCTTGAACCTCATGCCCGTAACACCCATGGCCGTCCTGCCCATCGCCCTGACATCCTGCTCGTTGAATCTGCACGCCATTCCCTTGGCGGTGCACAGGAGTATGTCCTCCCAGCCCTTGGTCACGGCGACTCCGACAAGGTCGTCGGTCTCCTCTATGTTCAGGGCGCGTATTCCGGTCTTCCTGAGGTTCTTGAACGCGGAGAGGACGGTCTTCTTGACAACGCCGTTTCTGGTCGCCATGACCAGATAGAGGTCGTCCCTCTGCAGATCGCTTTCGCCCACGGTGATCATCGCCTTGACGAGCTCGCCGGGCTCGACCTTTATCAGATTGATTATCGCCTTGCCCTTGCCGGCCCTCTGGCCTTCCGGTATCTCATAGACGTTGAGCCAATACATCGTGCCCTTGTCGGAGAAGAAGAATATTATGTCGTGGCTGTCGGCGTTGAAGACATGCTCTACGTAGTCGTCGTCCCGGGTCTCCATTGCGCGGACGCCCTTTCCGCCCTTGTGCTGGACATCGAACGCCTCGATGTTCACCCTCTTTATGTATCCGCTTTTCGAGACGGTTATCACACAGGAGTGCCTTTGTATCAGGTCCGCAATCTGGAAATCGTTGTCCGCATGTGTGATTTCGGTTCTTCTGGGGTTTCCGTATTTCTCCTTGACCGCGAGCAGTTCGGTCTTGATGAGCTCGATGCGGAGCTTCCTGTCCGCGAGCAGGGCCTTGAGCTCGGCGATTCTCTTCATCAGCTGCTCGTATTCGGCACGGAGCTCCTCGATCTCGAGGCCGGTGAGCTGGTGCAGGCGCATGTCGAGTATCGCGCCTACCTGTATCCTGCTCAGCTTGAATCTCCCGATGAGGGCTGCCCCTGCGGACTCCTTGTCCTTCGACTCCCGGATTATTCTGACGACATCGTCTATGTTGGCGACGGCGATCAGCAGGCCTTCGAGGATGTGCGCCCTGGCCTCGGCCTTCTCGAGCTCGAACCTTATCCTTCTCGTGACCACCTCGAGGCGATGCTCGATGTATGCCTCCAGTATTTCCTTGAGGTTCATCATCTTCGGGCGCTTGTTGTGGACGAGCATCATGCCTGCGCCAAACACGCTCTCGAGCTGCGTGTGCGCGAAGAGCTGGTTCAGGACAATGTCCGGGATGAATCCGCGCTTCACGTCAACCACTATCCTTATGCCCGTCCGCTTGCTGCTCTCGTCCCTGACGCCGGATATGCCGGTGATCTTCTTGTCGTTGACGAGCTCTGCGATTTTCGCAATGAGGTTCTCCTTGTTGACGGCGTATGGGATTTCGGTGAAGACTATCTGCTCCCTGTTCTCGTTCTTTGCCACGACCTCGTATTTGGAGCGCATCTTTATGCTGCCTCTGCCCGTCTCGTAAAGGCTCTTTATCTCGCCGATTCCGCATATCTGCGCTCCAGTCGGGAAGTCCGGACCGGGAAGATGGCGCATCAAGTCGGTGATGGATATTTCGGGATTGTCCAAAAAGGCCACTGTCGCGTCAATAACCTCCGCGAGGTTGTGCGGGGGGATATTCGTGGCCATCCCGACCCCTATTCCGGTCGAGCCGTTGACCAGTATGTTCGGGAATGCCGATGGAAGCACATCCGGCTCCACAGTGGATTCGTCGAAGGTGGGCAGCATGTCCACCGTGTTCTTGTCAATGTCGGCCAGGAGCTCCTCGGCGAGGCGTTCGAGCCTGCACTCGGTGTAGCGGTATGCCGCGGGCGGATCGCCGTCTATGCTTCCGAAGTTCCCCTGTCCGTCTATCAGCGGCTCGCGCATGGAGAAGTCCTGCGCCATCCTGACGAGGGTGTCGTAGACCGAGGCGTCGCCGTGGGGATGGTAGTTGCCGATGACCTCCCCGACCACCTTTGCGCTCTTCGTGTATGAATGGCTCTTGGACAACCCGAGCTTGTGCATCGCGTAGAGTATCCTCCGGTTGGCGGGCTTGAGCCCGTCCCGGACGTCCGGAATCGCCCTTCCTATGTTGACGCTGAGGGAATACTGCAGATAGGCAGTATGCATTATGTCTTCAATGTTGACTGGATAGTCGTTCCTGTTGATTTCGCTCATGTGCTGCTTCCCGTCTTTTTTAGGGGCTAAAAAATATAAAGGCGCAATATAGCATCGGCCGCCGTTTCCGCAATGGTAAAAAATGGATTTTTCAGGAAAGTCGGAAGACGGAATCCTGCAACTATCTAATCAGAAGAGCTCCGCCGCCGCAAACATGCTCTTTATCGGCTCGAAACTCCTGCGGTGGATGGGGCATGGGCCGAGACGTTTGACCGCCTCGACGTGCCCGGCGGTGCCGTAGCCCTTGTGCCGTTCAAATCCATATCCGGGAAACCTCAATGCGAATTCGTCCATCAGCTCATCCCTGTGCACTTTGGCGACTATGCTTGCGGCGGCGACAAGAGCGGATCTGCTGTCCCCCTTCGCTATCGCCTTATGCGGGCAAGGCAACCCCTTGGCGGGAAGTCCGTCCACCAGTGCGAACTGCACGCCTGCGATTTTCGCAAGAGCACCCGCCATCGCCTTGTGCGTCGCCCTCAGAATATTGATGCGGTCTATCTCTTCGGCGGATATTTCCTCGACTGAAACAATGAATTCCGAATCTGCGAGCAGGGCGTTCCTCAATTCGAGCCTTTTTTTTGCGGAAAGCTGCTTCGAGTCGAAGACATCGGGAAATGCCACTTCGGGGCTCCGCACGGCGACGGCTGCGGCGACGACAGGCCCCGCGAGAGGCCCCCTGCCCGCCTCGTCAACGCCGGCGATGAAGCTGAATCCACGCCCCCAGAGTTCCATCTCGAAAGACAATAGCCCAGAGTTTTTATCTATCATGGTTTTTCAGTTAGAATCAGTTAGAACATGATTAGCACTTGGCATAAATCGGATTCATAACTATATTGCTTTTTATGCAAAATCCAAGATTCCCTTGCGGTGGCGGGGAAAGAGAAACAAAACATGAAGATTCTCTACGGAGTACAATCAACGGGCAACGGCCACATCAACAGGTCCAGGGAACTGCTCAGAGAGCTGAGGGGCAGGGGGCACGATGTGGACGTGGTGTTCAGCGGGCGTAATCCGGCAAAACTCTGGGCCGTGGACGACTTCAAGCCTTACAAGGCCTTCCATGGACTCTCGTTCGTGGTAAGGGACGGCAAGATACGCCACATCGAGACGGCGCTGAAGCAGAATGTCTTCAGGTTCGTCCGCGAGATCCTGAGTCTGGACATGAAGCCGTATGAATTTGTGATAACCGACTTTGAGCCTGTCAGCGCCTGGGCCGCGATTCTCGCCGGGAAGACCAGGCTCGGCGTAGGGCATCAATACGCATTCTTCCACAAGGTTCCGGAGAAGGACAAGAGCCTGATCGACAGGATAGTGATGGCGGCATTCGCGCCGGCGCAGATAAAGATTGGCCTGCACTGGGACAGCTTCGGCAATCCGATCCTGCCCCCGCTCATAAAGAAGCTGGACAGAGCATCGAGCGTGAAGCCCGACAAGATGCTGGTATATCTTGCGTTCGAGCGGCTCGATGACATAGTCTCGACCCTGAAGCCTTTCCTCGACCAGGAGTTTTACATCTACCACCATGTGGACAAGCCCTCTGACGATGGGAACATACATCTGAGGCCCTTCTCGCGGGAGGGCTTTTTGAAGGATCTTGACGACTGCGGAGGGGTCATCTGCAACGCCGGATTCGAGCTTCCCAGCGAGGCCATCCATCTGGGAAAGAGAATACTCGTCTGCCCGATAATCGGCCAGTTTGAGCAGCAGTCAAACGCTCTGGCCATCGAGCAGCTCGGACTCGGGATGATGATGCCCGCCCTCGACAAGTCCATAGTCGAGAAATGGCTCCGCTCAGAGACGAAGAGGAGCATTCATTTCCCTCAGGTGGCGCCCGCGCTGGCCGAATGGATAGGAAAGAAGGACTGGAACTCGCTCGGAGAGCTCAGCAACAGCCTCTGGAGTCAATGCAGGGCTGGAAGCCAATAATGTTGGTCGGGATGCCGAAGAAGGCGCTGAATGACATCGTTGGCACAGCGGCGCTCAAACTTCGCATTCAGCTTCACCGGATCATGCCTTATCCTACTGAGCACCCTGTTTTTTGAGTTCGGCAATTATTTCCGGGATATTGCTTTTCATGACTTGAAGCCCTTCAATATCGTTGTCAAGGATACTGCCGTCCAAATCAGTGCCCCGTAGTGTCTCCACAGTCAAAAGTTCTTGGAGAAGACCGACGGATCAGAGCATCTTCAGCAATTTCATGCTTAATCCTAAATTAAGCAGTTGGCCGCATTTGTCGCAGATACGAGGCAGCAAGACG
>DYMC01000158.1 GCA_020721745.1 Lentisphaera sp.
AATTATCATAAACTTAAGTAGAAACGCGATTTTCAACTGCTTTTTCTAGGATCATGGGTAGAATACCTGCCGCTGATGAAAACTACGGAGGGCTTCTGGCGATGCTGTTGCTGTCTTTGTGCATCGTTCTATCCCTACCATCCTGCAGGAGACAGAGCGAAGATGTCCAGGATCCCGACTCGCGGACAGCCTCCGCCTGGATGGAGTTCCGGATGGGCGAAGACAAGAGGGCGATCGGGATCTTCGGGGATATCTCCGAGAATTCAAAGGTCAGCAAGAATGTCAGGACACACGCGCTCTATGGGCTGGCATGCGCGCACTGGCATAAGCTTCCTGACCTAAAATAATTTTTTAGTTTGGGCGTGGAGTCGCGGCTTATGTGCCCGACGAGCTTCGCCCCGAGATATTTCTTCACCATGCCCTCGTGTATTTGCTGTGGAAGCTCGCTCTCCGCAAATTGCGTGAAAGCTCTTGAAAATGAAAGACAGTTCGGCAAATCCATAAGCTCAACCGCCCTCACAAACTCCTTCTGTTTCTCGTTCAACTCCCCAAGCTCCTCCCCAAGAGCTGGGAACAAGCATCGCTGGATGCTGCCGAAAACGCCTTAAAGCCTATCCATTAACCGCCTCCGCATTTATATTGCAACATATTGGACTACAATATTTTTCAAGCATGAATAATTTTTTTTTTGCTTTTTTTCACATCCCGCATCTTGACTTTCAAGCACCCCAGTCTATTCTAATGTCGTAATTTTGAAATTACCTCAATGCAAATAAAATAGAGGATGGAGTATATGGACGACAGCAAAAGATTAGTCTTTGACATAAGCGATCATGGTGCGGTCTCCGACGGCAAGACAATCAACACCTGCGCCATACAGCGCGCCATTGACGCATGTCACGCCGCAGGCGGGGGGCGCGTCCTCTGCGGCCCTGGCAAGTTCCTCACCGGCACGCTGGATCTGAAAAGCCGCGTTGACCTGCACCTTTCACCCGGCTGCCAGCTCATCGGCAGCACAAACCTTTCGGACTATGCCGATTTCACAGCTCCCGGCTTCCGGCATGATCTGGCACCGGAGAACAGTACGAAATGCCTCCTCCGCGCGCTCGAAGCGGAACATTTTTCCATTACAGGTCCAGGCGAAGTCAACGGATCCGGCCCGGCATTCTACGACACCAAGACTGCCATGTGGGAACGCTTCTACCAAAAGCCGGACTCACCGCGGCCCCGGATGCTCATGGCCTACAAATGCCGCGACTTCCGCATCGAGGACGCCTCCTTCAACGACTCGCCATGCTGGACATTCTGGCTGATGCAGTGCCAGAGGGTCGGCATACACCGGATCAAGATGATCTCAGATCAGAAGATGATAAACAACGACGGGATAGATCTCGACATGTGCCGTGACGTAGTTGTCAGCGACAGCATCTTCAAGACTGGCGACGACTGCCTCATTCTGCGATCAATTCTGCAGGTGTCCGACGACGAGATGCCGTGTGAAAACATAACCGTAAGCAACTGCGTCCTCGACAGCTACTGCCAGGGCATAAGGGTTGGCTGTCCCGGCGACGGCATCATCCGCAACTGTGCGTTCAGCAACCTGGTCATCACCGGACTTGGCAACGGCATCATATTCAACAACCCCAGGCGCTACCTTCCCGTAGGATCAAAAGGTTCCGCAGATGTCCGCAACATCATCTTCTCCAATGTGGTAATCGACTGCAAGGGCTCTCCAATCAAGATGGATGTCGATCCTGGTGTCGCCCTGAAGTATCTTGGCGGGATAAGCTTCTCCAATTTCCGCGTCAAAAGCGGAGGCCCGATAATCATCCAGGGATGCCCTGAAACAATCATCCGTGACGTGAGCCTTAACAATGTGGAAATGGAAACTTCGGGGGAGGACGCCATTGTCTGTCGGCATTGCAAAGGCGTAAAACTCTCAGGAGTAGAGAGATCCAACGCCTAATCAAAGCCGTCCGCTTGAAGACGATTTAAATGGGTGATGATAAAAATGCCTGCTAACTGCATGTCGCCATTGATGGAATTGACTCCGACCCAGCCCGTTTTTCGCACGAAAAACGGGCTGGTGTCATGTATTTCAAATAACTCCGGCGGCTGTCATTTTTGCTCCGCGAGGGCTTGTTTTGCTCCATGTATCTTCCTCAGTATTTCCTCTCCCTTGGCCTTCCATTTGTAGGGGGTAGGATTCAGGTTCCGCTCCGACATATACAGCTCGAACCAATTGCAAAACTCCGGACGCGCAAGTCTCGTGCTCCCGATCCCGATAGGGCATCGGGGCGCGTCCCTCCATTTTTACGCCGATTTTTCGCAAAAATCGGCGTGGAGGGGCATGCTCTTGACACGTATGAAATCACGTGTTGCCATGCCCGCGAAAGGAGTTTTGCAATTACCTCCTCATAAATGTCTGTACCAGAAAATTAAACGGCACATTATTTTCCAGCAGATTCGCTTATGTTTCAAGAAAAATCAGCTATATCTATTCAAAAACTCTGCGGCTCTGTGGTCATTCTTTTTGCTTGCGGCCACAGGCCGCCTTGGGAAATGCACCCGTAGGCTCCGCCGTCCCCCGACAGCGGCCACCGCCGTCCCATCCATCCACCCAGCGTTCCAGTCATCCATTCTTTATCGCTGGTGCTTGGATGAATGCGCTTGAAAATAAGTGGGAGGGGAATTATATTCAGCACCCGAAGTTTCCATCACCGCGTATTTGGCTTCTAGCGGAGGCGCTGAAAGTGATAAGGACGGAAAAGCTCACCAAGAACTACGGCAAGGACAGGGGGGTGTTCAATCTGGATCTGAACGTTCCCCGGGGCAAAATATACGGCTTCGTCGGGCCGAATGGCGCCGGCAAGACGACCACGATCAAGATGCTCTGCGGCCTTGTGAAGCCGGACTCCGGCAAGGCGTTTGTGGGCGATGTCCAGATTACGCCCGGCAACATCCCGAAGATAAAGCGCAAAACGGGCTACATGCCCGACATATTCGGTGTATACGAGCAGATGAGCGTGTGGGAGTATCTCGACTTCTACGGGGCGGCGTTCAAGATAGCGCCGAAGGCCCGCAGGAAGAGGATAGAGGAGGTTCTGGCGCTCACCGAATCCTCGCACATGATAGACTATCAGGTGACCTCGCTCTCCCGCGGGATGAGGCAGAGGATAGGGCTTGCCAAGACCATGATGCACGATCCCGAAATACTTATTCTCGACGAGCCCGCCGGCGGCCTGGATCCGACCGCCCGCATAGAGATGCGCCAGACCATTTCGCGCCTGCGCAGTCTCGGGAAGACTATACTGCTGTCGAGCCACATACTGCCGGAGCTTTCGTCCGTCTGCGACCTGGTGGGGATCATATTCAAGGGCAGGCTGCTCGCGCAGGGGACGGTGAAGGAGATAAGCGCGAGCCTGCAGGAGAAGATAATAATAAATGTGACGGTGGACTCCGACATCGCGGAAGCGCGGAGCGTTCTCGAGCGCATAGCCTGCGTGGAGAGCGTGAAGACCCTGGAGCAGAACGTCCTCCAGTGCATGTTCACCGGCGCGCGAGAACAGGTGAAAAGTGTTCTGCGCCTGCTTGTTGAGAACAAGGTTGTGGTGCGTTGGTTCTCGGAGGAGGAGGTGGACCTCGAGGACGTGTTCATAAACATCACGAAGAGGGCCTGACCAGATGTTTCTGTGGAAGAATCCGATCTTCGCCAGGGAGTTCGGCGGCGTTTCGAGGTCTCTGGCGAACAACATCATAATCTGCGGCTATCTCGCCTTCCTGTCGGCCACGCTGGTCGCGCTATGGCCCTCGGAGGGAGTCCACTCGGTGGCGTCGGCCGGCGGCAAGCAGATATTCTCCATGTTCTTCAGCATCAACCTCACGCTGATCCTCCTCATGGCGCCGGCCTTCTCGGCCGCGTCAATAACCTCGGAGAAGGAGAACAACACTTTCGCGTCGCTCTTCGTAACGCTCCTGTCCCCCTTCGAGATAATGTCGGGCAAGCTCTCCTCCGCGATAATATCGCTGCTGCTGGTCGTGCTCTTCTCCACCCCGATAGCGGCAGTATGCTCCCTCACCGGGGGAATAAGCAACATCCTCCTCATGAAGATCCTCCTCGTGCTCTTCCTCTCGGCGCTGAGCTACGGCGTGGTGGGCCTGGCCTGCAGCTCGCTGTGCGAGCGCACGGCTACAGCGGTGGTCATGAACTACTCGGCGATTGCGATTTTCGCGGCGGCGAGCTGGCTGCCATCGGCCCTGCTCAGCAACCTTCTGCCTCCGTTGCAGGGGGTGTTCCAGATCATCAGGTCCTTCAGCCCCTACGACGCGGTCTTCTACCTGCTCTATCCCGAGGCATACACGCTCACGAGCAGGGTGGCGATCACAGGGGCTATAAATCCGTTCACCGTGCATCTCGCGTTCGCGGCGCTGCTCACCGTCGTGTCATTCATGGTCTTCGAGCGCTCGATATTCCGCCCGTCGGCGAAGACAAAGGCCGGAAAGGGCGAGCATTACACCGACTTCAGGAAGCTGGTCAAGCGCAAGCTCACCTGGCCCTTCTACCTGGTAGATCCGCTCAAGAGGAAGAAGAACATATCGTCGTTCTCCAATCCGGTCTTTGTCGCGGAGCTCAGGAGCAGGATATTCGGGAATCCGAAATTCGTGATAAGGACAGTCGCGGCGATATTCATACTCAGCCTCGTCATAATGACTCTTGTCGCTCTGCAGTTCGGCAGCATGGTCAGGCCGGAGTCGGTGAGGATGGCCGCGATAGTCTTCCAGCTCGGGGTCATAGCGCTGATAGCCCCGGGGCTCAGCAGCGGGCTCATCACGGATGAGCTCTCCAGCGGCACGTTCGTGATGCTCAGGATGACACCGCTCTCCCCGCTCACGGTCGTCCTTGGCAAGCTCAAGGCGACGTTCTTCTACGCGATGATATTCCTGCTCAGTAGCTTCTTCGTGCTCTTCGCAATGGCGTTCCTCGAGCAGCAGAACGTGTTCCCGGAGAGCTCCATCCTCGGGGGGGCCTGGTGGTCGGAGGTGCTCGCCAAGGCGAAGACCGCGCAATGGTGGTCCGAGGTCTGGAGCACATACAGGCGCATAGGCATATGGACGATGCTGCTTCTGCTGAGCGCGCTGGTTTTCCTCAGCACAGGCCTCTTTGCGTCCTCGATGGCGAGAAAGACTGGAGTAGCCACGGCGGTCGCCTACGTCCTCACCGCCTCGATCTGCGTCCTGAGCTTCGCCCCGCTCATACTCAAGGGCAAGATGTCGTCCGAGACCGGTCTCCTGATACTCTCCTTCAACCCGGTCGCGTCGGCCCTGCAGATAACGAACTCGGCATTCCCGGAATTCCCCGGACTCTGGATCAGGAACATCTACACGATGATTTCCCTCGTCGTATTCTTCACCGTATGCGCCACGGCAAGGACATGGTGGCTGTTCAGGACGCAGGAATAATCCAAACGGGCTTTAGCCCAAATTTCTTCGTTTTTCAAATCATTATTATTT
>DYMC01000159.1 GCA_020721745.1 Lentisphaera sp.
ATAATGGAATCCCCCGAAAAACAACAAAAAAAAAGCGGGGGGTGGGCAAATGGTGAACCTAAGCCAAATTTCGCGCCCTGAAAAATAAGATTGTTTATTATCAACGACTTTCAACTTGAAAAATTAAGAAATTTTGGCTAAAGCCCGTTTTTCCTGCGAAAAACGGGCTACGAGTGGTTCTCGTATTGAATTCCGGTTTCATCCCTTCTCGACCTTGAGCAGCTCGAGAAAGTAGCTTGGCTCGTCGGAGCTTGTCGCAGGGTTCTCCGCCTTCCGGAGGACGGCGAAGACAACGATGAGCTCGCCCTGCGTCAGGTCTTCGAGCCCTGATATTATTTTCTCATCCATTCTTGACGCGACGATGGGGAGGGATATCTTCTCCTTTGGCAGCAGGCAGAAGAAATCCTTCTCGCTCTTCTGCGAGAATTTCGAGACCATGGGAGGGAGCTTCTGCCCGATCCCCGAAAAATGCAGGTATGTCTTCAGCTTCTTGCCGACCATCTCCCTGTATTGGATGTCTATCCGTATGGGTTTGACGAATTCGAAGGCGGACGCTGGCGCGTCGGCATCCTGCGGGGGCGCTTCTCCGGGCAGCTCCACGTCAACGACCTTCAAGTAGTATTTCTTGTCTATGGCCGTTCCCTTCTTCTCTTTCTCCTTGTTGCTCTTGTAGCTCACATCGCAGTATAGCAATATTATGGTGTTTTTCTCCAGGGGATCCAGCAGATTCTTCAGATACTTGTCCTTGTTGGAAAAGATAACTGGAAGATTGTCGGAAGCACCTTCGAACTTTATGATGTCGTAGCTGTCCGGCAGGAGATCCTTGTATGTCTTGATCTGATTCTTCGCCGTTTCGATGAAGGATATCCTGATCATGATTTTCTTCTCGACGTAGGCATCTGGATTGTCCGCGATGTCCTGGTATTTCATGTCCTTCTCATAGGTGTCCTTCTGAATCTGTATCAACTTTTCCGCATGGAGGGCGGACGACAGAGCGATTATCGCGGCGAGCGAAAGCGCGGCTTTGCCTGAGTTCATTCTATCTCCTTTTTTGATTGTCTCGATTTTTTCCATCCCTTCTGCCTGGCCGCCTCATACATTAGAAGCGTGGCCGACACGGCGACGTTGAGGGAGTCGGCCATACCCAGCATCGGGATGCTGACCAGCGAGTCCGAATGGGTGTTCCAGAACTGGTCGAGCCCGCACTGTTCCGAGCCCACGACTATCGCGACCGCGCCGCGCATGTCCTCGTCGCTGTAGATTTTCTTAGCATGGGGGGAGGCGGCCACGATTCTGATATTGCTGCGTCTCAGCCATGAGAAGACGTTCTCCCGGCAGTCCTCCGCGATTGGGACGCTGAATATGGCGCCCGTGCTCGCGGTGATGACATTCGGGTTGTAGATGTCGGTGCGTTTTTCGCATACGACGACCCCGTTGGTGGCGGTTGCATCGGCGCTTCGCAGCATGGATCCCAGGTTGCCCGGCTTCTCGATGGATTCAACGACGAGATAGCTGCCGTCGTCATGGACTGGGATTTTTTCGATGGGGTGCTCCTCGACCGGGATGGTGGCGAGCAGTCCCTCGGGCCTGTCGCGGTATGCGAATTTCGCGAAGACCTCCGGGGTGGTCTCGAAGACGGCGGCACCCTGCCGCCTTGCGGCCTCGACGAGCTTGTTCTCGTTCTCCCCGAGGAAGAGGGCGGGGCAGAAGTAGACCTCGATGATCCCGACCCCGGCCCCGATGGCGCGGGACAGGGCCCTGTAGCCCTCTATGACGGCGGTCTTCTCCTCCTCTCTGGCTTTGCGGTCTCTAAGGCGGACGAGTCGTTTCACCTTCTCGTTCTTCGGACTGCTGATGGTCATTCCGCCGGGCTCCTGACCTGTTTTGCTTTTTACTTGAATTTTATGGAGACCAGGGTCTGGTCGTCGCTCTGGGGTGTGTTTCCGGTGAAGGCATCCACCGATCTTATTATGGACTCGATGGTCTGTGCCGGAGGCATCATGGATTCGCAGGAGGAAGTGAATGTGCGCGAAAGCCTGTCTATCCCATATTCCTGCTCCGATGCATCGAGTGCCTCGGTTATACCATCGGTAAAGATGAGGATGTTCATCTCTTCCTGGAAGAAGAACTTGATGGAGTCGAATTCGCCCGCTATGTCCGGCGGGAATATACCCAGGGCGCTTCCATCCGGACATATCCTGCGGAGCTTGTGCGCCGGGACGTGGACGAAGAACTCTGTGTGTCCGGCGCGCGCCAGTTCGACGGTGCGCTCGCGCGTGTCCACCAGACAGCATGCGAGCGTTACGAACCTCTCGTCGGCGATGTCCCTGTAGAGATTTTTGCTGAGCTCCTTGAGCAGGTCGTTGAGGTTCGCGAAGCGCTCCGCCGAGGCTCTTATGAAGCTCCTCGCCATGGCCATGAGCATGCAGGCCGGGATACCTTTCCCGCATGCGTCGCCGACGACGATCAGGGTCCTGTGCTGATCTATGGGCACGAAGTCGTAGAAGTCGCCGCTGACCTCCTTTGCCGGCTTTGTGAAGGCGTGTGCAGAGAAGGATTCGTTCTCGGGGAACTCGTGTGGCAGGAGCGAGTTCTGTATTTGTTTTGCGAAGTCTATCTCCTGCTTGATTCTCTGCTGCCGGCTGAGGTCGGAGTATATGCGGACTATGTCCTGGGCCAGGACCACCTGCGAGGCGATGAATTTCAGTGTGGCAAACTGCTCCGGGGAAATCTGGACTCCGTCTCTCCTGTTGTTCACTCCGCAGATGACACCGGTCACCTTTCCATCCTTGAGCATCGGGGCGGCGACTATCCCCTCGATCTTTATCGCTGTATCCAGTTCCATTATCCGCTGGTCCTTCTGTGCGTCAGGGATGTAGAGTGGCTCTTTGGTCAATGCGATTTCTCCGATTAGCCCCTCGCCGACCTTTATCTTCTCCCTTCTGATGGATTCGAGAATATACTTTGGTTTTGTGAGCACGTATCCGGTGGATTTCTGGAGGGGGGGGAATGCGCCGGATATTCCAGCCGCCTTAAGGTGGTTGTCCTCATCGAGCGTGAATATGCAGAGGGAGCTGACGCCGACGAGGTCGGAGACGTATCTGGCGGTGAGGTTGAGGGAGCTCTCTATCTCATCCACGGTCTTGATGCTGTTGGAGAAGATGGAGAGGAAGTTCTCGATCTCCTTGTTCTTGTGCATCTGGTCGTTGAATGCGCGCTTGATGGACATCACCCGGCGCCTCAGGGCAAAGGCATAGGCTCCCAGCACGGCTGCGCCGAGCAGGAGGAAGAATAGAATGGTTTTGTCGCTAGGCATTTGTGGACGGGCTATGGCATGTGTTTTTGTTTTTCCGTATGGTAATATCGCCCAGAGCCTATATTTTACAATATCCGAATCGTAGTTTTTTTGACCAGAGGCCGATCATGGATGGAATCATAAAAATCTGCGGCGTAACCAAGCCCGAGGATGCCTTGCGCTGTCTGGGGGAGGGGGCGGACGCGCTCGGCTTCATCTCCCATCCGGGCAGCCCCAGGTTTGTTTCCCCCGGAAAAGTCTCCTCCATTGTCTCGCGCTGCATGGCGGCGCACCCGTTGTCCAGATGCGTGGGGGTCTTCGTGTCTCCGACCATCGAATGCCTGCGCGAATATGCGGACAGCGGGCTTGACACCCTGCAGATACACTCCCGCGACTGTTCGCCGCTGGATTTCCAGGCCATCCACGAGTCCTTTCCGGCCCACGACCTGTGGATTTCATTCAACTCGCACACGCCTCCGCCATCGGAAGGGCTGGACTGCGTCGCCGCGATACATTACGACTCCTTCGATCCGAAGTCCGTCGGTGGCACCGGCCGCCTCTCCGACTGGAAGGCGGCCTTCGAGTTGAAGGAGCTCTTGAAGCGCCCCTTCATCCTGGCCGGCGGACTGACCCCGGCCAACGTTGCGAACGCAGTCGAGGCGGTCCGTCCGGACGGGGTGGATGTAAGCAGCGGCGTGGAGAAATCGCCCGGAGTGAAGGACGTGGACAAGCTGACCCTTTTCATCCGGAACGCCAGAACGGCGTTCGACTCCCTCCGGGATTGAAGGGCCGCGTACGGCATGTGGCCGGTGATATTCACTGAATCTCGTCATTCTTGATACGTTGCGAAGCTTGCCCGCCTCTCTCCGCAGGAGAGCTGGCGGGCTTGTCCGCACCTACGGCGGACTCACGTCTTTAACCCAAATTTCGCACCCCAAAAAACAACTAAAAAAATCATCCATAAATTCTTGAAATGCAGTAAGTTATCACCCCACCCCCCCCGACTGCGCCAGCCACCCAAACAACACCCATTCCTTGCGTTTTTTATTCAAATCCCAATCTTACAATGCTAGCCGTCATTCCAAACAAATCACGGCCTTGGGGATGTGGAAAAATGTTATTGGCTCAATCCCTCCTGCAACAACACACAAATGCTAAAATATAAGAGCCAATTGCAAAACTCCGGACGCGCAAGCGCGTCCCTCCATTTTTACGCCGATTTTTCGCAAAAATCGGCGTGGAGGGGCATGCTTGCCATGCCCGCGAAAGGAGTTTTGCAATTACCTCATAAATCTATGAGGTGCAAGATGAGTGCGTCAAGCACAGCTAATATAAACCAGCCGGACAATTCGGCACGGACAAAGGTTAGCCGCCAGCCCGGAACGAATCGGGGCGCATGGGAGGGCAACTGGCTATGCGAAGCCTCCGAAGAGGTGTTTCATCAGCCACAACGCAAGTGAAGGTATCGAGCCCCGAAATAACCATTGTTGCGCGAGGCCAGGTGCTTTCATACTTGTTTTTTGGAAGGAAGCGGTATGTCATTTTGCTGAAATGGGTTCTGATGTTTTCCCCCGCAGTAAAGCAATGGTCTAGCGGAATAAATGACCGCACGGGTCAATATATCATTTCAGCCACCTTCTTCAAGCTGCACAAACCGGCTGGATAATTCGATCCCTCCCGCTCCTTTGCAGGGGCGGAGTGGATTCGCTGTCCATTTGCGAGCAGAGTCTTCATTTCTCCGCCGAACGCCCTGGCCCCACCTACGGCGACACGCCGTCAGAGGTGAAGGCTCATGGTTAGGCTTTCTTTACTGTTAGTACTCCGCCATAATGAATTGCACTATCGTTCCAGTTGGTTATGATTTTGCTGCCTTGTTTTTCTCTTTTTGTCAGGCGACCAGCCTGACCTTGGACTGCTTGCCCCGTTTTCTATCACGGGGCGGCGGCTCGACGCCGCTTTGAATTATGGCGAAGCCATTTTCTTCGCTTCGCTCCGCGAAACTTGTCCGTTCTCCTTCGGAGAAAGAGCCGACGGATTGTTCGCCTCCGGCGAATTTGAAAGCGGTGTCAAGCCACCGCACTCCAAAGATTCGCCCGCTTCCGCAGTCTCATCATCTGCGGCGTATCAATTTTTTCTTATTGTATCATAACGTTAAGCTCAGGTGTCCCGATCGCGGAGCGTATCGGGATTACCTGAAGC